>QNBI01000274.1 GCA_003641675.1 Spirochaetota bacterium
AAAGGCTCTTTGTAGTTCTTGATAAGAGGGGTTTGGTATAGAAATATTAGAGAAAGTCTCCAGAGTTTAAACAGATTTAGTTTTATATTTATTGGCAAAAAGTTGTTTACTTTTGGCAAAAGCGATATATTCTAATATAATGAGCTATACTCGAGGTACGGATGTCCCAGACAAAAACATACCGCTTTGTTTTAGTCTTTTTTTTATTTGTGTGTAGATTGGGTTTTGCTCAATCCGCCATACCCACGTTTTCCACTGAACAGTTAAAGACGCACGGGAGGGTAACAGTATTAATTCTTGTTACAGTTTCTTCCGGCGAAGAAAATAAGACAGTAAAGGATATACTTTCGCAGTCCATTAGAATAGAAGTTGAAAATGCAGGTTTTAAGGCGGAAACTCGTTCATTAAGCGTAGAAAAGGCCCAGGGTTTTCTTAAAGACAAAGAAAAATTAAATGCAAGGCTCCTTAAAGTTTCAAGGAGGGCCGGAGCGGATTTTACTATTTTCTGTACGTATAATCTAAATAAAGATAAGCTTAAATCCGAATTTTCTCTGTTTGATGTCGAAAAAGGAGGTGTTATAAACAGAAAAAACACGGATGTTAAGTTGGACCTTTCCTCTGATATTGCTATTTCATCTTCAATTGCAGAGTTAATAAAGGAATCGGAACAGCGTATTCAGTATATTGCTGAAGAGAAACCGGCAAATGAAGAAGTTTCGGAAAAGTCTGTAAATGCCGCAACAAAAAGCATTTCCGCCGGAGAGATTAAAAGCTCAGAGGTTAAATCAGCATCTTTAAGACAAGGCAAGGCAGCCGGGCAGATGCCGAAAGATGGAGGAGAAATAGTAAAAGGCGGAGGCATTGTTATAACTCTTCCGAAAAAGTACAAACATCTGGATTTTGGTCTTGGTTTTGCGCCTTTTATTCCGATAGGAGAGTTAAGCAGCTATTTAACAGTTGCATATAATCCCTATACTTCTTTTTCGTACAGAGTTTTTATTCCATTTGGAATAATCGGTGCCGGTTTAAGGGTCGGGTCCGGTATAGGCTATGCTTCCGGTATAGCTGAGAAAGGAATTTTATCCCTGTCGCCTGTTGGAATTAATATATCCTATTCCACATTCCGGATGGCCTTTCTCTCCCTGTTTTTAAGGGCGGCCGGAGGTATGGCGATTATCGCTTTCTTTCCTGAAGGCGGGACTATAAGCGGGGCCGCCGTGCCTTATGTGGAAGGGGGAGCAGGACTGAGTATATTTTTTACCGATTCATTAAAGCTCTCTGCAGAGGCGGCCTATACTGTTTTCTTTAACTCCGATCCTCTTATTATGGGTTTGGTTCCTTCTTTAATGCTGTCGCTGCTCCTCTAATAATTATGTTTGAAATAACCTCAAGGATGATATATATTTGTAATTGCTGGGAACGGGAAAAAGGAATTCGTTTATGAAGACCTTTTGGAGAATTGGTCCTTTAGTTTTATCCACTCTGTTTTTATCGGCTATTCTTGTTATATCGAGCTGCAGTAACTTCTCTTTTTCTTTCTTTCTTTCGAAGGAGCTGGACGGGGAATATTTAGGGCCTCTTGAGCTTGCCCCTTCTAAGGCTGTTATGATGATAGGTAAAAAGATAACGGTAAGTGTAAGCGGCGGTTTGGAGCCGTATAGATACTCCTGTGAAAAGGGTACTATAGATGAGAATGGCATGTATACAGCTCCTTCTACTTCCAATGCAGATATAATTATGGTGGAGGATGCCTATGGAGATATCGCCATATCATCGGTTCGGGTAGTAGAAGACCTGCAGGTGTTGCCGGATAATGATGTGGTAGATTCTGGCGGAACTGCTGCATTTTATGTTACAGGAGGGCTTGCTCCATACACTGTAAGCTTAACTTCGGACACATCCACAGTCTCCTTTGATAATTTAAAAACAATAAGTTTTAAAGCTTCATCACCTTCTGTTAATGAAACGGATACTGTAACTGTAACAGATTCTCTTGGTAATACAGCTGTTGTTACAGTTCTTGTCTCTGCGGGGGGACTATATATAGACCCTCCTGCTGCTACTATAAATATCGGAGATACAATAAGTCTCACCGCTTATAATGGATCTCCGTTGTATAGCTTTTCAATTATATCTGGTACAAATGTAGGAACATTAAGTACTACTTCTAATCCTACAACTTTTACTGCTACAGCTGCCGGAGCAGCAACTATACAGGTTACAGATAGTCTGCCAAACACCGAACAGAGTACAATCACTGTAAGGAGTCCCGACCCTTTATATCTCCAGCCCTCATCTGCTACTGTTAAAATAGGTGATACCATCCAATTCACAGCCTCTGGCGGAGTTGCAGGCTACACCTATAAGGTTATAAGCGGTGCCGGAACAATAGATTCGACAACAGGCTTCTACACTGCTGTAAAGCAGGGCAATGACAGAGTACAGGTAACAGATTCTCAAGGGACAACAGTAACTGCAAGTATAAGTGTTAAAAAGAATTAGTTAATGTTTTAAGCCGTGTCAAAACATCTTTAAGAGTTTTGAGCACTTTATATTCGTAACCTTTAAATTGAGAAGGTGGTACTGTTGTTGTGCCGGAAAAGGTTTGCGTCGTGGGAATAATATAATCGAGTATTTTTAAAACATCGCCGAGAGCCTTCAGCTCTCCTTCTGTCTGTTTTTCCCTTCCCAGTGCCTTAAAGTATTTTTCCAGTTTATTGTAAAGATCGGGGTATTTCTTCTTAACAGAAGGCGATGAAACTATACGTTTTACCAGTATCTTGGTTTCCAGCAGGGAGAGGAGTTTCTCCTCCGATGTCTGGTTCCATGAAGAGGTTCCGGCGAGAAGACTGTTTATTCTGTTGTCTTCATCGCTGATTTTTAAGAGCACGTTTTCTATATTCTGTTTTCGTCTGTATTCCTCTGCCCGGAGAAATGAGAGTTCTTCTGCGGAGTTTTTTAGCTGAGTCTGCAGGTTGTATATACTGCTGGTCAGAGCCGAAACATCTCTTTTCTTTGCAGTTAACTCCTTCTCTTTTCTTGCCAGAATTCTGCGGAGAGAGTCTATTGTCCTTTTATCCTTTGCCTTTGTGCTGGACAGGCTTTTCTCGAATTGTTTCTTATCTATCTCTGTTAGTTTCTCATACCCTTTTTTTACTTGCGGTATTGCATTTATAGTTTCTAAATATTTTTCACGTGCGAGGTCGGTTTTACCGGAATTGTATAGTCTGTCTGCCTCTTTTATCATAGATGAAATACGCTTAAGTTTATTATCAATAGGGTTTTTTAAAGTTGTTTTTTCAGTAATAAGATTGCGGAGACTCTTAATGATAAACTTCTCAATATGAAGCCTCTCTTTTATAGAGGGAAGAGAAGCAATTTCTTCTTTTGCCAGAAAATTATCGAGGTTGTTAAGCCCGGCAGAGGCATCCTTATAATTTCCGGAATCAATACTGTTCTCAATATTTGTATATATAGCAGAAAGCTGTGAAAATGCAAACTGCTCATTTCTGCGTTGTTTTTCAAGTTTACCGAGCTCATTCGCCGTTGCCTGCTGCTTCGATTCCAGAGCTTCTTTCTCCTTCTGGTATTGTTCTTTGAGTGCGGTTTCTTTTTGTTTGTATGCTGTCTCCAGTTTTTTCTGTTCTGCTAAAGCACTGTTAAGTTTATTCTGGTAGTCTGCTATTTTTTTTGAAAGTTCCGTTTCTTTCTTTTTTAGCTCAGCGTTTGCCTCGCGCTTAAATTCTGCAATTTTTTTATCATTTTCAAGCTTTATACTCTGGGTAAGGTTTTTTAATCTTTCTTCGATAGAGGCAGAAGATAATCCCTGGCTTTTTAACTTTTCTTTTTCTGCTTTAAGTTTTTTACTGAGCTCTGCATTGAACTGAGCTTCGTTTTCCGCAATTTTACGTGTCATTTCATTTTTAAGGATGTCCCTCTCCGCAGCTATTGTTCCGAGTTTTGTCTGTTTCCGCTTTATCTCTTATTTCTTCTCTTTAGG
>QNBI01000275.1 GCA_003641675.1 Spirochaetota bacterium
GAACAAAATTTTCGCGTTTTTTGTGGATTTTTGGACGTCCCCTGCATCCTGTTCGGGCAGGATTTGCGCTGGTCGGATCTTTTGTCCTCTCTCTTCCGTGTTTTCTTTTTTACCTTAAATTCCGTTATATGGAATTATCGGCTTTTATAATATATCCGGTGCTCTTTATAACGGCGCACCTAATTTGGTTTAGGCTCCCCTTTGTTAAAAAAAATCTCCGCTGGCTCTTATTCTGGATTACAGTTGCTATTGTTATTGCTTTGTCTGCAGGTTTTATCTTTAGTGTATCCTATGAGCATGGCGTATTAAGGCAGGCTTTAAGTAACGGGCTGGGTTTAAAAAAGCGGGATGCTGACTTTCGTTTTTGGATGGAGCGTGAATATAAAAACGGCAATATATTTTTATCTCTTTATTTTATTATTCCCGCCCTTATAATTTCTCTTATTTACAGTTTCTTACTTCTATTTGCACTGAAAATTTACAGAAGCGGCAGAATTGCCTGGTATAGGAAATTAACCGGTAAAAAAACCAAATAAGTATTAACCCAATTCTTTTTCATAAACTCTGTATGTTTTAATATGTTTTTCAGTATATAATTTGTTTTCATCATTCCAGATTGGCAACACCCACAGAGGATCGTTCCTGTAAATTTTACGCGGAAGGTTAATAAAGGCCTTAATGTCCGCCTTTGTTTTAACCTCTTTAATCTTTACGTTCATTTATGTCTCCGAAAAGTGCATAATTTAATATTATTGCAAAGCTTTATGGTGTCTGTAAAGAAAAAGAATATCTAAAAAATTTTCTTTAAAAGCGGGATTAACGGAGAAATAGAAGAGGTGAGATCTACAGTTGCAGTCGGAAGAGCCAAAATCTGGGATAAGGCTATCCGATATTTTGGACACCTCTTCTGCTAAATTACATTCCAGCGGTTTTTTAGTTCTAATAGGGTATGCTTTAATTTCGTCTGCTCCGGAAGTAAGGTAGTCAATGTGCCAGTGTTTTTTCTTTGTTTTTCTTAAGTGGCGTGCAATCCGTGAGTTAATGCTGTTAAGCGCCGAACCCACATATATATAGTAGCCGGCTTTATAATTAATGAGACCTAATTTACCTGTTTTTATTGATTTATTATTTTTTAAATGCATAAGGAGCATGTAGACCCCTCCGTTGGACAGGCTGGCGGAAAAACGCCCTGTATTAAAGGGAATATGAAAATTGGATACCGAAGCAGTACCTGTTTTGTCTGTCTTGACAGTTGCGGCATGAATAGTTAGTTTAGCCGATAATTTCAAGAGGGTTTCACTAAAGGCAAAGTCTGTATGCATATTGGGCATAAATTCATCTGCATCCGGATTCATAATTACGAATAGAATATGTCCCTCTGTATTTTTCTGTTTTGTAAATGTTCCGCTTAACTCTGCAAGCTCTTTTATATGTTTAAGTCCTCTGCCGGTCGGCGCATCCGGAAACATGGCCAATCCGTGTTCGATAAGCGTGCAGGCCTTCACCTCGAGATATACTGTTTTGCTATTGTACTCCAATACGAAATCAATCCTGGATTTTCCTGTGGTTACTTCTCGTTTTAGCCGTTTATATCCCGGAAAAAGTTCGGGTATTATGAGCTTTTCTGCAGCGTAGTTTGCACGGGCAGAGTATAGAGGAATAATTCTGCCGTGGTAGTAGGCGGCAACAACTGTATAGGATGTTTTCCTCTTAAGTTTATCCTGCCTATATTTATCCTGTTTCTCAGATTCTTCAAGTATTAGTTTTCTCCCGGGAGTTAATATTTCCATAAGCTTTCCCGGATTAGGACAGTATGCAGTAATAATACCGGAAACAGTTTCTGCCTTAATGATATATCTGTTCGGGCGTTCAAGAAAAACAGCCTCTAAAGAGTTGTGAAAAAGCTTCAGTTTACCTGCCTCGGTAGAGTTTTTCGACATCTGCGCGGCTGCCTATGTAAACCGGATAGTTTTCTATGGTATTGAGCTTTAAATCTCTATTGTTATTGTTCTCGGAAAAGAGATGATTCCATGTGTTAATAAAAATAAGAGGCCTGTTCTCTTTTAAAGTGAAAGCGGAAAATGCAACAGCCTCAGTATAGTGTTTTACATCCTTTGTGAAAAAAGGCTGATTTTTAGAGTATGTTGTGGGAAAAATGACTTTTTCGGGAAATCCATTTTTTATATCGCTCTGTTTTGAGTAATAGTAGTTAAAAGTCTCTACGTCCTCGGTTCTTTTGTATTTAAAACGTCTGTATATGTCATATATAAAATCTGTAAATGCAGAAGGATGATCCTCATCTGCGAGTACAACGGTTATAGAGAGAATATTTTTCTTTGAATTGTCCAGGAAAATAGCCCTTATACCGTTTTTAGAATCCGCTTCCGGCAGAATAAAAACAGGCAGAGCTTTTACAGAAAAACCCGGGGGTGCATGTTCTGCTGCGGTTTTAAAATTGGGCGTTGTTGTGCAGCCGGTGACAGATAAAATGCCTGTCTGCAGAAAGAGTAAAAATGTAATTGGAATAAGATGCTTCTTAAAATAAGCCTTTCCCATGTGGATTCCTCCTTTTATAACCCTATTTCAGAACAGCCGGGGAAATGGTGACTTACCGCTATGCCCTTGAATCCATACTTTTAAGGTAATTAAAAACTCCGTGGTTTTCAGGTATTGCCACAACACTTTCAGAAACTTTAATAAGTTCTTCGGGTGAGCCCTCTATTGTGACGGGATGGCCTGCTGCAAGAAGCATGGGCAGATCATTCCTGTCGTTTCCAAAGGAATATATATTTTCCGGTTTCACACCGTACAATTCTGCCAATTTTTTTACAGGAATGCCTTTGTTAACAGACTCCGATCCTGCTGTTATCCAGTAGGAAGTCATATTGTACGAATGGAGAAAAGCAACGGAATAAAGGCCTTTAATAGCATTAAGCTCTTCTGCCAGGCTCATGGATTCCTGGCCATTGCCGGAACATCCGAAAACAGAAACAAAATCCTCGGAGGGGTATTTAAAGAGCGATTTCACCTGTACTCTTCTATCCTTATCTACACTAAAAACATCTAGAAGATCTTTATTCGGGTATTTTAATTCCTCATTGAAAGTTTTATCATTGTTACGGAGCCCTCCCTGAAATACAGGGTCTATTTTGTGTTTTAAAAATAAATTGTATATTTTATCCATTAACCCACCAGGTAATGAAATTTCATATATAATCTCACCTTCGGGAAAATGTGCCAGAGCAACTCCGTTTGTAAAAGCACCGTAGAAGGGAAAATCTATTGTCTCGAAGACAAACCGGGAATATGCAAGTGTCCGTCCTGTATTAAAAAGTATAATATCGCCTCTATCGGCATATTTTTTAAGAAGCTGTACAAGGTTGGTGTCTATTTTATGTACTTCCGTTAGTATGGTGCCATCTAAATCCAGAGAAATAATCCTTTTTGCCATGTTAACAGGATGTCAAAATATGTTCTTATTGTCAAAGGCTTTGCCTTTTTAAGTGAATATTTTTATATAAATACAGAGAGTTGCAGAGATCTGTGGTAAAATAGTTCTTTGCAGCTGCTTGAAAAAAACTATTTCTGGTTATAAGCTAATTACTCATGAAAAAGCGGATATCTGTTTTACAGCTGTTGGCAGGTATGATTTTTCTGGTCGCTGCCGCCGAAGCTTTTTTACCGGGATTAGAGCCTTTTAAGACTCTCTTAAACGGCTCTCTCTTTGAATTGCTGTACTTTATAATCCTGTTTCTGTATATCCTGGAGGCTGTGCTTTTTTTACAAAAAAAATCTGTCAGAAACAGTTCTATACTGTACTACTTTCCTGAAATAAATTTCATTATAACACTTCTGTTTTTTATTTTTTCATATATATATGCTTCGAATGCAAATATGGATTATGTCCATAGATTTATGGCAAGCGGGGGAAAATTAAACCTGGCACTGGACACTCACCTGGAA
>QNBI01000276.1 GCA_003641675.1 Spirochaetota bacterium
CGGATTTAAGGCTCTTCGAAAAGGGGTACGGGGCAGGACTTCATAATGAGAGGCAAAGAAACGAATATCTACAGAAGATTAAGGAACTGGAGGAAGTTCGCAAGCTGCTTAAAGAGAGGAAAGTGCACGAAGAAGATACCGCTCATCTTTTTGCACTTAAACATCATTTAGGTGAGAGTTTTGAGCAGGTGTTAAGAGACCCGAAGGTTAAAATTGCAGACCTTGCCCGGTTGGATGAAAAGCTGGCAAAGCAAAAGCATGAGTCCTTAGGCCATGTTGAGCTTGATGTTAAGTACGAGGGATATATTAAGCGCCAGCAGGAACAGGTAGAAAGATTTACAAGAATGGAGAAAAAGCGTATTCCTGAGGATTTTGATTATGACAGGGCTGTGGGAATATCAGCCGAAGCAAGGGAAAAGCTAAAAAAGATAAGGCCGGTTTCGATAGGCCAGGCCTCCAGAATACAGGGAGTCCGTTCTGCTGATGTCGCAGTTCTTCTTGTTCATTTAAAAAAGGGAGCATAGTGCTTATACAATTGTCATCGATGGAACATCTTCTGGAGGAAGGTCTTGAAAGGCTTACGATAGAATACTCTTATACTAAAATAGAAAAACTTCTTGAGTTTGCAGAGGAAATAGAGAGGTGGAATAAACGGTTTAACCTGGTAAGAGCGGAAGGAAAGGAAATTATAACAAAACACATTTTGGATTCTCTCTCCGTATTGCATGTTATAGATGAAATTAAAGAGGAGCTGGGAGAGGATGCAAGCATACTGGATGTCGGTTCCGGAGCCGGCTTCCCCGGTATACCGCTTGCTGTCTTTCTGGATAATACAAGAGTGTTTCTTCTTGAACGTTCTGAAAAAAAGGTTTCTTTTCTTAAAAATGCAATGCTTCTTCTTGAACTTAAAAATACCCGGGTAATTAAAAATGATCTTAAAAACTTAAAAGGCCGTTACAGTATAATCTGTTTCAGGGCGTTTTCAAAGATAGGCAATTCGGCAAAGTATCTTATTCGGGTTATGCAGCCGGGAGGATACATTGTCGCCTTTAAAGGAAAATATGAGAGTGTTGTTGACGAAATAACTTTAATAGATGATATTTTTATGTACAATGAGGTGCTGCAGGTGAATGTACCTTTCCTGAATTCGGAAAGGCACATAGTTGTATCAACCGGTTTATTAAAAAGGATTGGTAATTGTGAATAATTCAACGGAAAAAGAACCCAAAATAATGATATTTCATGGCCTGTCGGACGAGGAAGCCGCTTTCTATATGAAGCTCATAAAGCAGAGTTCAAAACAACCGAAGAGCTTTATTTTTGCAATGACGACCCCTACTTCTCTGGAGTGGAAGGTGAAAGACCTCATTGCGGAGCTCAAGGAAGAACACGACTATTTTAAGGAGAACAATAAAGCGTAATAGGACTATTCAATCCATATTTCGATACGCTGTCTGTCTATTTCGTCCTCTACTTCGAGTATTTTCCCTATTTTCCCTGTTCCCAGGGTACTGAACAGCTCATCCAAATTTACTCCATGCTGTTCCAGCTTAAACTTTTCCGATGACGGAACAAGGGTTTTTGCAAAATGCGCCAGTTTCATAGGAATAGTCAGGTTCACCTTCACTTTTCCCGTATCCATATTGGTAACTTTAATTTTTAATGAGGTGCCTGTTTCTAAACTCTTTGCTGTTTCTGTCTCTTCCTGTCCGCCCCGTTCTGTGCTTTCCGATTTTTCAAGGGCTTCTATTAATTTTGCAGCATCTTCGGAATTTATTTTCCCCTCTTCGAGCATTTTAAGAATTTTCATTTTTTCTTCACTTAGCCCCATTACTTTCCTCCTCCTTACTTTTAGCAGCTTCACTTGTTTTGTATTTGCTTTCGATATTGGCACCCGAACTTATTAGCTGGGCTGCTTCTTCTGGCGAAATTTCTCCTTTTTCAAGCTTTTCCAGTATTTCCGCCTTGCGTTTTGCATCGTTCTCGTGTTTTACCGGATAGCCCATTTTTTCTATTACGCGGTCGAGAGTGCCTCTTACAGTGGGGTATGAAACCCTGAGCGCTTTTTCCACCTCCTTAATATTTCCCCTGAGCCGTACAAAAAGTTCAACAAAATCCAGGTCCTTCCTGGGAAGATAGAAAAGAGACGAGTGCGGCGGTGCAAATTTACCCTCTATCTTTGTATGGCATGAAGGGCATTCAAGAACCCGTACGTATAACGGGCTTCCGCATACAGGGCATTCCTGAAGTAATTTCCTTTCCATATTTTAGCCTCCTGAAATAATATAAATAAAATAATTAAAAAATACAAGTATTAAATTAAAATAATTAATAATAAATGGCAATATATTTAGATATTGCATAATAGGATAAATATTATTAATATTACGGATGTCTCTTGACATGCTCAGGTTCAATAGGTATTAATTAAGCTCTTAAGAGCACAGCGAAAGTGCATTTCCTGGTGTTTATAATAATTGATAAAGGGGTAGCTATGAAGATTGCTCTTGAATGTTTTTCCTGTTTTCTAAAGCAGGCTGTGGAGGCTGCAGAGATGTCCACAGAGAGTGAAACTATGCGCAGGGAAATTTTACGGGAGGTATTAAAGGAAAGTTTAAAAATATCTTTTGACAGAACTCCCGTTCATATGGGTATGATAATTCACAGAATTGTGAGAGAAAAAACAAAGAACCCGGACCCGTATGCCAATTTAAAAAAGAAATACAATGCAAGGGCGCTTGAACTGTATCCGTATATGAAGGAACTTGTCGGCTATTCTAAAGAAAAGCTGGTTACTGCGGTAAAACTTGCTATTGCCGGAAATATACTGGACTTCGGCATTGGGGGGTATGCGAAGGATTTCGGAGTGAAAGAGATTATTGATGAAGTTTTAGAACAGCCCTTTGCTGTAGATAATTACCAGAATTTTAGAAAAGCCCTCTCAAAGGCAGATTCCATTCTCTATCTCGCAGACAATACCGGTGAAATTGTATTTGACAGAGTGCTTATAGAGGAAATCCCGGATTATAAAAAGCGCATTACACTGGTGGTAAAAGAGTCTCCTATTATAAATGATGCGACTCTTGAAGATGCAGAAGCAGTCGGCCTTGCAGACCAGGTCAGGGTTATAAACAGTGGGTTGGAAGCTCCCGGGACGATAATAGACCACTGTTCCGAAGATTTTCTGGATGCTTTGCACAGTGCCGATATGATTATTTCCAAGGGCCAGGGAAACTATGAAGGCTTATCCGATCTATCTCTGCCTATCTTTTTTCTTCTTAAGGCTAAATGCAAAGTTATAGCCCGCGACCTCGATGTAAAGGTCGGCGATCTTATTCTAAAGCAGGATAGTAAGAGCTAAACCGGGCTCCAATGGCAGAAATTTATCTGTGTTATCGCTCACTATTAAATAGAAGCAGCTGCGAGTTCGTCCATTCTCCTTAATCTTCTGCTAATCTCACGAGCGAGGTTCATTATAATTAGTGTAAAGGTTTTTAGGTTTTCCTTGGAAATTTGGTGAAGATCTCTGCTGGAGAGGGTTAGAATAGTAGTGGGTTCTATGGTTTTTACAGAGGCGATACAGGGCTGGATATCTATTACTTCCATTTCTCCGAAGGTATCTCCTGTATGGAGAACGATTATCTGCTTGTCATGGTGCTGCTTTTTCTTAGAATAATGCTTACTAATTTCAACAGAACCTTTATATATAAGGTAGAGCTTGTCGTTAATTTCGCCCTCTTTAAGTATAAATTCATCTTTTTTAAATTTAACTTCTTTTAAAAACGGAAGTATGCGGTTTAACTCGGTATTGGTTAACCCCCCAAACAGTGACTGTGACTGCAGAAAATGAATTTCATCCATATGTACAGTAGGATTTTATCACTATCCTGGCAAAAATCAATAGTATTTTTGCCATGGCAAGTATTTTAACATGTTACAATGCATAAATAAAAAA
>QNBI01000277.1 GCA_003641675.1 Spirochaetota bacterium
ACCTTTTCTAGCAATACAGTAACTGCAACAATTGTAATTCCAATAATGATAGCACTTGCCCAGAACATAGGAGTAGCACCTCTCACAATAACACTACCGGCTGCAATAACGGCATCCATGGCATTTATCCTTGTTACATCAAGTCCGACAAATGTAATTCCCTATTCTGCCGGTTATTTTTCTATTAAGGATATGGCAGTTTCTGGAATTGTGATGACGCTCATTGCTTCTGTAATTGTTTCAGTCACCATTTATGTTGTAGGGACACTTTCCGGCTTGTATTAATTAAAGGAAAAGCTCTCTATAAGCTAATTGCGCTGTCTGTAATTTCAATGATATTAATGTAATATAGAGGTGATAGTAAATAATTTACCACTAACCTAATTTCGCCAAAAAGGTATAATAAGAGAAAAACAGAGCATATTAGATGTTTCTGAAAAAGTTAAATTACTACAGTACCAGGAGATAAGAATATAAAGTGTACGCAACGAAAACGGCCTGCGACAACGTCTTATACTCAAGCTTGTGGACTTTCTGATTGATACTTCTCAGTACAAAGCACTGGCAGGAAGAGTGGAAGACATCCTTACTGAGAGGAGAAGGGAGAAGCATATGTTTTTGTAAAGAGCGAAACGAAACGACTGAAGAAAACATCAATATGGCAGGGCAGTTAAAAGAGAAATATTCACATGCATCACACTTGTACGAAATAACGGTTATTCCTGAAAAATCGGTAGTGATAACAAACCATGCAAAGTCCTTTTAGGGGAGTGACTTGCTCATATTATTGGCGAAGTTGGGTTAAAAAGGAGGAAAGTTTTTCCTTTCTTCCTTTTTTCATGTATTATGGTTAAAAAACAAAGATAAATGACCTTCTTAAAAGGGAAATACACGTGCCGGATAAAAAATCAGAACTCGTTGTTTTATGGACAAGCGGGGACAGGGATGTTGCTCTTAAAATGGTTTTTATGTATGCTCTAAACGCTAAAATAAAAGGGTGGTGGGATGAAGTTACCCTTATAGCATGGGGTTCATCCGCCAAACTTTTAAGTACCGACAGTGAGCTTAAAGATTATATAGAGAAAATGAAAGAAGCGGGAATAATCCTGGAAGCATGCAGGGCGTGTGCGGATTTATTCGGGGTAACTTCGCAGCTGGAAGATTTGGGTATTGATGTTAAGTATATGGGAGAAACCCTAACAGCGTATCTAAAGGGAAATAAGAAAGTAATTACTTTTTAATATTTATGTGGAATACTATAGTTTTTAGCATCTTTAGATCCTATGATAACAGCAGGCTTGAACTTATTGTTATAAATGATAACAGTTCCGACAGTAAGACAGAAATACTTAAAGGTTTAAAAAAGACCTACAATTTCCGGTTTATAGATAATAAAGTCAACATGGGAAAGGTAAAATCTATAAATAGCGGATTCCTAGCAAGAATGCTGGAAATTGAGTACGGGATGATCAGCATTCTCCAGACTGCATATAATTCAAATCCACCTTAAGCCTCTGGGGGGTTGTATGGCCTTTAAACGGGATGCATTCGAAAATGTGCAGATGCTGTCCGAAAATGCCCTTATAGAAGATATGGACCTTGCTCTAAAGCTCGGAAAATCCGGCTGAAAAGTAGAAGAGGCCAGTTCATTTGTATTTTCAACTGTTCATACTAATCTAAAAACCTGGTTTAGACAGAAAATACGCTGGGGAGCCGGCGGCATGCAGAATGTAATAAAGCATTTCAGCTTTTTTATCTTCCATCCTATATTTCTTCTCTTTACAATTACCTATACGTTTTTAACATATCATTTGTTATTGCAATGGCTCATAATATCCTCTTTTTCGAGAATATGTTAAAGCTGTTCCGTTATTTTAGGCAGATCGGTTTTTCTATTGCAACTTCCTTCGGGCTCATGAAAGTGTCCGAAAGGTTTAACCTTTTCAAGGAGATAATGATCTATTTCCTCTACCCCCTTTTTCCCATAGCCTATGTCATAATAAACATGTCGTGAAAACGCGAGTGGTATAAAATACTTCTTGTTATTCCCTTTTCTTTAATTTACTTTCCTGTCTTTATTTCTGTTGGCTTTATGAGCTATATCTATGGAATCTATAAATTCTTTGTCTTAAGAAACTCAGAGCGGGCCTGGTAAGAAGAAGTTACTGAATATATACTTCACATATTCAAACCATTAAAAACATATATAAAACTACGTATCCCTATTCTAAAAGAGATATATGAGAATTTTTCACTAAATTCAGCTCTAAAAGTTGACAGCAGTTTAACTTTGCTGACAGGTTGTACTTAATTCTTATAAAAACTGTTTAAGGAGGGCTTTATTATGGAGCTGAATTTTGAATTGGAAGAGATCCAATACCTCGTTGAGAATTTAAATTTCGCACAGAAAGTGGAAAGGTCTCTTAACTTAATCCGCAACGCATACCAAGAATATGGGGACAAGCTTGTTGTAGCAAACAGCCTCGGCAAAGATTCCAGTGTTGTATGGCATCTTGCGAAAAGTGTAAACCCATCGATACGGGGGTTTATTGTTACAACCCGCTTTAAACCGAAACAGACTGTTGAGTTTATGCACCGTATGGTGAAGATTTATCCTGAACTAAAAATCTACAAAAATGACGAGGCTATTC
Source organism: Spirochaetota bacterium (assembly GCA_003641675.1). Lineage (GTDB taxonomy): Bacteria > Spirochaetota > Spirochaetia > SZUA-6 > SZUA-6 > SZUA-6. The sequence goes on from QNBI01000277.1 coordinate 2,652, forward strand.
CTGAAAAACTTTACCAAAGCGATCCGGATAAGTGTTGTTTTCTTCTCAAGGTTAAGCCAACAAGAGAGGCGATAGAAGATATGCATGTAAACTGCTGGGTAACAGGTCTTCGCTGTACAGAAGGCAGAACCAGGACTAACTTCAGGGAGATAGAAGAGAGGGATAAAGGGCTTATTAAGCTTAACCCTATTCTCCTCTGGTATGAACGCGAAGTATGGCAGTACCTGGCCCTGAATAATGTTCCTGTAAATCCTATGTATGCCTTAGGTTACCGCTCCCTGGGATGCGAACCCTGTACAATAATATCTGCGGGTGAAGATGAAAGAGCAGGCAGGTGGGTCGGTACAAGTAAAAACGGAGGTGAATGCGGAATTCATACAAATCCCCTTAAATCAATACCTGCTAAAATTAGGTATTAACATTAAAGACGCATTATAGTAAAGAAGACAGAGGGCAGTCGAAGCTTGAATATAGATCAAAATGCTACGGGCGTAAGCCCGTAGATGACTAATACTGTATTACCAGTCAGATTCATCTACAGGAACTACGGGATTGCAAGCAACACTCTCACGGGGCTTTGCCATCCACGGCTCAACCACTTCCCGCCATGCTTTGTAGTGATTCGTGTTTTTATGCTCTCTTGTTGCTTCTTCATCCTTATAAACTTCGTAAAGTATAAAATGAAGCGGATTACCGGAATCTTCGAGAACATCGAACCTTAAAATCCCGGATTCTTTGACAGAACCTTCACGGTTTTTTCTACAGGCGTCTTTAAAACTCTCTTCATATCCTCTTTTTACATAGATATTAATTACTCTAACAATCAAATAAACCTCCTGCTGTTTCTTCTATTTTAAATCGGCCTCGCATATCCTGCAAGTATCTTATTCTGCAGGCATTAAAAACACTTGAATGTTTCCGCATTATAAGGATAGTGTAAAGTTCTATGAGCTGGTTTTTACTATCCATTTCTGCTGCTCTTTGCTGGGCAGCTGGTTCAATTCTGGTAAAGAAAGGTTTTGAAACCATTCCGCCTCTATGGAACAATATTATCAACAATGCTCTTACTATTTTTGTATATATTCCTGCGGCTTTTATCGTGGCAGGCCATAAAACACTATCCTTTCATTCTATTCTCTTCGTTGCAGCTGCTTCTTTACTGTATCAAATATTCTACTATTCAATTTCGAAGGGCCAAATTTCTTTAACAGGTACGCTGGTAGCAGGCTATCCGGTTTTTACCATTCTGCTGGCCCACATCTTTATTTCCGAGAGGCTTTCC
>QNBI01000278.1 GCA_003641675.1 Spirochaetota bacterium
AATCTTTATATGTGATAAACATGCAGGGAGGCGTATTATGAATATAATTCGAACTTATTACGGACAGCCGAGCTACACTTTAGGTAATAATCTTGTGGATGTGTATATAAGCGTTCAGGGTGGTCATCTTACTGCGGACTTTAAGGCTAGTAATGCTGGTGGGTCTAACGCCAATACCGAGGGGGGTAATAGCGGCTATGGTAAGAAAGCCGGCAGGACAATATCGCCTTTTTTTGTAGCACCGTGGTGGAAAGAAGCTCCGTATCAGAATGAGGATGAAATAATAAAGGTTTTACGTGGTGACTTTTTTTGCCTCCCCTTCGGCGGTAATGATGAACAATATAATGGAAGGAAATATCCTGTTCACGGTGAAACTGCCAACAGAGATTGGGATTTCGTTTCAAAGAAGACTACCGATGAGGAGAATGAAATTGTCCTTTCCATGGATTTGGAGATAGGAAAAGGCTCTGTTGAGAAAAGCATTAAACTCTATAAGGGTGAACCTATTATATACAGCAGTCACAGGGTTAGTGGCTTTACAGGCAAGGCTCCGATCGGACACCATCCCATACTTAAGTTTCCGGAAACAGAAGGTTCGGGCATTATAGATATTTCTCCTCCTGCAGCAGGCTTTACGACGCCTGTGCCGATAGAAGATCCTGCCCTTGGCGGATATTCACGTATTAAACCCGGTGAAGAGATTAAAGATTTCGACTCCGTTCCCTGCACAGACGGGAGCATGATAGATATAAGCCGCTACCCGACATCATTTGGTTTTGAGGATATTGTAATTTATATAAACGATCCCAGCAGGGATTTCGTTTATTCTGCCGTCTCTTTTCCCTCTAAAGGATATCTCTACTTTCAGCTTAAAAATCCGAAAGTCCTTGCAGAAACTCTTCTCTGGATGTCTAACGGAGGCAGACATTACGCTCCGTGGAACAGCAGAGTGCGTGCAGTTTTGGGGCTGGAGGAGATATCAGGTTTTTACCATTATGGGATTAAGGCGAGCCTTTCCGATAACTTCCTTATGAACAGAGGATACAAAACTTATACAGAGTTTACAGAGAATAAACCGACGAATGTTAGCCTTATTATGGGTGTTGTACCTGTGGGTGATGATTTTAAGGGGGTTAAGGATATTGTTAAAAAGAATTCATCTACAGTTACAGTAATCGGAAAGGGTGGTGAACAGATTGATGTTCCATGCCGTGTTGATTTTTTAGCAGGGTAGCCTGCAGGCGGTTATTTAGTACACCTTATATGATTATGGCTCACGGCTTCTACGAGGGGAAGGGGTCTGGCTTTAGGCTGGAACCTCGTGATCTTGCGGAAATTCTGGAGATTAAACCCGCGAAATAAGGCGGGGGTTCAGGTGCTAGCCCGGGGAGTAAAACGTGGATTTAAAGTTAAGGTGCCAAATTTAAGGTTAATCCGGTTTAATAGCTTCTGCGATTGCTTTTCCGGCAAGGAGTCTTGTGGAATCCAGAGTGGGAAGGGGTGAGCTTTTTGGATCGACAAGTAGAGGTATTTCTGTACATCCCAAAACTACCGAATCGCACCCCTTATCTTTTAATTTGCCGATTACACTGTTAAAATACACTCGCGACTCTTCTCTGAATATGCCATTAACAAGTTGATCGAAAATAATTGTATTTATTCTTTCTCTGTGTTCTTCCTCCGGAATGCGGTAATTAAGCCTGTATTTTTTAAAGGTATCGGGATAGACAGGGCCTGTCATAAGGTATTTTGTTCCCAATATACCGACGCATCTGCTTCCGATTTCTAAAGCTTTTTCAGCTGCTGCCTCTGCTATGTGAAGCCATGGAATGGATGAGAGTTTTACAGCCTTTTTAAAAGCCTGGTGGATGGTATTATCGGGGCAGATTACAAAATCGGCACCTGTTCTTGCAAGTTTTTCTGCAGAAGAAGCCATAAGTTCGGCTACACTGTCCCAGTCGGATGCATAAATGTATTTCATATATTCAGCAAAGGGGTGAGAATGCATTGTTACTTCGGGATGCATATATTTCCCCATCTTGTTTTGAGCTTCCTTACAGATTGTCGTATAGCATAGAGCTGCTCCCTCTGCGCTGCAGGCAGCAATTCCGATGTGTTTCGCCATGATTCTTCTCCTTTCTGTAAGAATAATAATTGTACAGTTTTACCTTTAAAAAAATCAACGGGAATGTTAATTAAATATCAGATCGAATTCCATTTATTGCAGTGTATTGACATTGCATTTTCTATTCGCTATGATAGCGTATAATATTGAAAACGTTTGCAGGCTGTTCTAAGTGAATTATGCTGAATTTTAAACATAAGATGAGGAGTGCAAAATGGCTTTAACAGGTGAAAAGGTGAGAATGGGCCTTATAGGAGCGGGCAGGATAGGACGCATGCATGCCGAGCATCTTTCGTACCGTTTGCCCGGTGCAGAACTTGTATCTGTATCCGATGTATATTTAGAAGGTGCAAAGAAGTGCGCATCGGACTATAATATTCCGAATGTGTATAAGGACTACAGAAAGGTTCTTGAAGATAGGGATATCGATGCTGTTGTGATCTGTACATCGACAAATACACATGCCGAAATTATAGAAGCTGCCGCAGAGGCGGGAAAAGATATCTTCTGCGAAAAGCCCATTGCCCTTGATATTGCAAAGATAGATCATGCTTTGGAAACTGTTGGCAGGACAGGAGTAAAACTGCAGATTGGTTTTAACAGAAGGTTTGACCCAAACTTTCTTAAGATAAAAAAGATGGTTTCTGCTGGGGAAATCGGAGAACCTCATATATTAAGAATTACCAGCCGCGATCCGGCACCTCCTCCTCTTGAGTATGTAAAGGTCTCAGGAGGTATATTCCTCGATATGATGATACACGATTTTGATATGGCCAGATACCTTATCGGAGATGAAGTGGAAGAAATTTATGCTTCGGGTAATGTATTAATAGATGAACGGATAAAGGAGTATGGTGATATTGATACTGCCATTGTAACGTTAAAATTTAGAAACGGTACAATCGGGAGCATAGACAACAGCAGACAGGCCGTGTACGGATACGACCAGAGAGTTGAAGTTTTCGGTTCAAAAGGCAATGCCGCTGCATATAATGAACTCCCCGACCATGTTGAATTAACAGATAAAGAAGGTTCTCATACTGCAAAACCTCTCTACTTTTTTATGGAGAGGTATACAAAGGCGTATTTAAGTGAAATGGAAGAATTCCTTAAGGCGATCAGGAACAATACAAACCCGCCTGTTACAGGCATAGACGGAAAAATTCCCGTTGTAATGGGTATGGCTGCAAAAAAATCGCTTGTAGAGCACAGGCCCGTAAAGGTGGAATTTTAATCTGCGTTACAACAGCCTGCGGACACAGTTTCTACTGACCTCTATTATAGTAACTCTTTCCCTATTTGGAGATGCTCTGCTCTATGCAGTTTTACCTGCAGATCCCGGAAATTTTCATGTTTTAATATGGCAGATAGGAATACTGCTCGGCGCCAACAGGCTTATACGTTTATTTACAAATGAAATAGCAGGGCGTATTTTAAAAAAATACGGAATGGAAAAACCTCTGTTTCTTGCTATTATCATAGGCGGATTAACAACAATAGGATATACAGTACCGCTGGGATTCTGGTGGCTTTTGCTAATGAGAATTATATGGGGGTCATGCTGGTCTGTTTTAAGGGCGGAAGGATATACTAATGCTCTTACCCTCTCCAAAGAACATAACCGGGGAAAAATACTGGCAATTTATCAGACTATAACCCGTGTGGGCTCCGGCGGGGGTGTGCTTGTCGGTGGATTCCTTGCAGACATAATAGGCATGCCTAAAACCTTTATGATATACGGCCTAATTACTCTTGCAGGGCTAATTCCGTTTTATATAGCCTTAGCAGGAAAAGATTTCCCAAAGG
>QNBI01000279.1 GCA_003641675.1 Spirochaetota bacterium
CTGGCCAGTAGAGCTGTCCGCCCATAAACCTGCCGCCGAAAACAACAGCACACCTATAATCATAAATATTAAACCTGATTTTTTCATGCCATACCTCCTGTTACCTGTTAACTCTTTCCACATAGGATTTTGTAAATATAGAATCCGGCAGCTTATCTATGGATATATTTTTAATAGAGACTTGAGTTTTCTTTCCCTTTACAAGATTATCCACAAATATCATAACAGAAGGGGTATATTTGCTTCCGACCTTTGCATATTTAGGGAAGTACGATGTGCGTAAGAGCCTCTTTGTTAGGCTGTAATCCGAAACCTTTAATACCAGATAGTTCTTTTTTGTTATCCAGAGTTTCATATACGGATAAGTCACCTCATTTGTTTTTGCTTTTAAATCAAGTATATAAACGTCGTACCTGCCGAGCTTGCCCTCGCTGTGTCCTGTAACGGTATAATCCTCTGCCAACGATGACCTTCCAAAGTCGGAATGTTTTGCATCTGTATTGGAGAAGTTCTCTTTAAGTGAAGTATGCGAAAACCTTCTGCTCTCCGGATCATAGAACCAGAGGTTGTCGTTAATCCGTAAATACCCCTGCCCCTTTTGAACATCCGGTTCTTCTATAAGAATTAAAAACTTATCATCCTTATCCCTCCTGAACTGCTGTACAACTTTTTTATCTACTCCCTTTTCGGGGTCTTCCGTAACCATGGTCATGACAGCAGAGAAATCGGTTGTTTTAAAACTTGTTAAATTATCTATGCTCTTTAAAATCTTTGTGTAGTTAAGCTCCCCAGCAGAAGCTGTTGCAGATGCAAATGCAGCTATAAAAAGTGCCGCTGTAAGTATCAGTCTAATTTTTTTCATATTTCGTATCCTCCTTAAAAAATTGTTTGTTTTAGTACTCAGTTCTTAAAGCCTGCGCAGCTTCCATTTTAGAGGCCTTCTTTGCAGGGTTCCATGCGGCAAGCAGGCTTAAAAGTGAAAGAATAACCAGATTAACAAGTACATTAACAGGCACCACCGTGAAGGTCATTCTCCCATTTCTTAAGAAAAACCACATAAACGACGATGAGCTGAAAGTAACTCTGGAAACAATAAACATTACAACCCCTGCTGCAATTAATCCCGCGATTGCGCCTGCGAGAGCTGTAAAGAAAGCCTCCAGCAGAAATATATTCCTTACGCTATTTCTCTGCATGCCGATTGCCCTCATGGTTCCTATTTCGCGCACCCGCTCCAGTATTGTCATTCTAAAGGAATTGGTCACACCTACCATGGTAATTATAAGAAGCAGAACAAAGATACCTAAACCTATCGTATTAATTACCTGCACCATGGCTGTAACTTCTCCCATCATATCATTAAGAGTTATAAGCGAGTATTTTGTCCCTTCCCAGGGCTCAATATTTTTTGCATTAAAGAAACTGCTTCCCATTAAAGAGGCAAAGGATCTACGCATATTTTTCCGCCTTGCAGAATCGGTTGCATCGGAATTATCGTTAGCTGTTGGCGTTGTTACAAGCCGTTCTTCTGTTGCTGCGCGTTTCTTAAGCCCGGCATAAATGGCATCGCCTACGGAATCCATATTCTCCATAGACTTTAGATAGATATTGTATACCTGAAATTCTCCCGGAGTCATGCCAAGCAAGCTGTTTAGGTAATCTATGTTGGCATAACCGGTTGATATCCCCATACTTTCCTGGTCCCGTACAGTTGCCACAAGAATAAAATCACCCACATTCTGCTGTCCGGTAATTGTCGAAAGGCGTACAAGGATAGACTCTCCAATTTCAACTCCGAGCCTCTTTGCAGTAGAAACCGGAAGAATAATGACTTTTGGGTTACTTAAATCTTTTACAGAACCTTCTACTATAGGGAGAGAGCTTGCAAAATCCTTTTCCACATTCCAGTCTATGCCGTCTATCCTCTGTCTGTCTGTCTTCGAACCAAATATCACCTCAGCTAAAGCCCGTGAGTGCTTATGCGCAGATTTAATTTCATCCTTCACAGGTTTAACAGCTTCATCTATAATTTTATCATTACGTATAACACTTACAATACGGCCGGAATCTTTTATTTCCGATCCGGTGATAAATATCTGTCCTCCGAAGATTGCCGAAAAATTTTCCTTTATATTATCAGTAAGACCTCCGGTAAAACCGTTAAGAACTGTGATAATTAGTATTCCAAAGGCGATTGCCCCGCCCAAGAGAAAAGTCCTCTTCTTCTGCCTTTTTATATTTCTAAAGGCTATCTTAACTATATTTTTCATTCTACCCTCCCTTAGGTTCTCTGCATAGCCTGAACAGGCTGTATTTTAAGCGCTACCGAAACAGGATATAGGCTTGCAAGAATTCCAATTGTTGCCGTAACAACCAGCGAGAGCACCAGAGACTGCACCGACATTACAGGGTGCAGAACTTTTCCGCCGAATAGTATCTGGAAAAAGATATTTGTAGCAGGAATGCCCTTAAGGTAGAGAAAGAGAAGCACAAGCCCGCCCAGGGCAATACCGATAATCCCGAAAATTACGGACACCATTAGAGTTTCCACAATTATCATTCTGCGTATAAAACTCTTTTGTGCGCCAATAGCCCGCATTGTACCGATTTCAGGAATTCTCTCCGTTACAGAAATAACAATCGTATTCATCATTATAATTATGGCAACAATGGCTATAATAAGGACTATAACATTAAAGATTGTCTTAATATTGGAACTCATCTGGGCTATCATTCCCGCTCCGGAAAGCCAGTCCACAGCTCTTGCATTAATATTGTTGTTTTTAAAGTAGGTGTTAATTTCACGTATAACTCTCCTTGCCCTTGCAGGGTTGTTTAGTTTTATAAGGAGAAAATGCCATGCACCGGAATCTGTTTTCGAGAGCTTTTCTCTCACTTTCTTATCTCCCAGAATGTTAAGGAGAACACTCTCCGTATATTTTTTCTTCTGTACGGTGGCAGTTTCCACAAGACCTGTATCCGAGCCAGAGGCCGAACCTGCTTCTCCTGCTGCTCCGCCCCCGAAAAGACTATTGTCATCCACATTGTTAAGCATAGTCTCTTCGTTCTTTGAAAGTTTAATATCCTTGGCTGCAGTAACCGTCATCCCGTTTAGAACTCTTAAATTCTGCATATCGATTAAAGAGATTCTATCCAGTGCCGGGTTGGAGTACTTAAAACGGAATATTCCCCGTATGGAAACTTCCCTTATCTTCATACCGCTTAAATCGTTCATACTTGTTAGGAGTACTTGATCTCCGGGCTTTAGTTTCCTTCCGAGGTCTTCCTCCAGAGCTTCTTTTACATGCTCGGAAAGCATTAATCCCTCTTCTCCTTCGGGTATAAAACTGCCCTCAGTTATTTCAAGATTATCCGGAAACATCTTCCTGTAAAGCTCCGGGTCTATCCCGAACAGCTGCGTAAAGGTCGTTGAACTTTCCGAATCGTCCCCTTCTGTACGTATTGTGCTCATACCGAAGGCCTGCGGGCTAACGGCTTCCACTCCCGGGAGAGAAGAAACATAGTCTTTTACCTTAAAATAATCCGGTATTTTTGGAATGGACTCATTCATGCTGTTCATACTCTGAGGCCCGAAAAGGGTTAAGTCGCCCTTAGTAGAACCGCTTATCATGATATGCCCTGTAAAGTTATTCCAGTACGTTTTAGCAAGTCCTTTTGTTGCCGTATCCATCATTGAGTTGCCGATTAAAAGTATCATTATTCCCAGTCCTACTATGATACCTATAATAAGAGTTTTACTCTTATGCTCCCTTAAGTTCCTGAGAGCTATTTTAAAAAGGACCATAATCTACCTCCCCGCAGATGCTGCTGTTTTAGCTGCTGGCTTTGCCGCTCCTTTAACCGCTGTTTTTACCGCGCCTTTATCTGTTCTCTTATAGTTTTCTGTTATCAAACCATCGTGCAGCC
>QNBI01000280.1 GCA_003641675.1 Spirochaetota bacterium
AGAATTGTAGATCATATTAGGCGAGGAAATTTAAAAACTGATAAAATTAAGTTATTAATTTTAGATGAATTTGATAAATCTCTAGAATTTGGTTTTAAAACTGAAATGGAATTTATTATTGGAGAATTAAATAATCTTGAAAAAAGATTTTTAACTTCTGCTACCAAAATGGAACAAATTCCTGATTTTACAGGAACTCAAAACCCTTTTGAATTGAATTTTCTACAAACAGCAATTCCTAAAATTAATTTTAACTCGATTATTCCTTTTAACTTTACAACAGCATCTTTCTATAGTATATAATTGTATAATTATGAAAAAACCAAAAATATTTGTTATCGGAGCATCCAATACAGATCTAATCAGCTATGTTTCACGGCTGCCCAAATGGGGAGAGACACTTCACGGGAAACGCTTCCACATGGGGTACGGAGGAAAAGGTGCCAACCAGGCAGTAATGGCGGCAAAGCTGGGCGGTGAAGTTAAAATAATTACGAAACTCGGGAATGACATCTTCGGAGAAAATACATTAAATAATTTCAAGTCCATGGGGATAGATACAAAATATGTTTTCTTCACTGACAAAGCATTTTCCGGTGTTGCTCCTATTACAGTCGATACAGAAGGAAATAATGCCATTATTATTATCATGGGCGCTAATGATCTTTTAAAGGTAGAAGAAATTGAAAAAGCCCGTAAAGATATAGCTGAAGCAGATGTAATGGTATCCCAGCTGGAAATACCGGTCGAAATATCTTTAGCTGCAATGAAAATTGCCAAGGAAACGGGTACTATGACAATATTTAATCCCGCACCTGCAAGGCCTGCACTGCCAGACGAAATTTATAAGCTCAGTGATATTATCTGTCCTAATGAAAGTGAAACAGAAATGCTTACCGGTATGCAGATTAAATCGTTAAAGGATGCTGAAAAAGCAGCAGAAAGTTTACTCGACAGAGGCGCAAAAACAGTTATTCTTACTCTTGGAAAACGAGGAAGTATTTTAGTGGATAGAAAAGAAGTTGTTCACATACCGGCGACAAAGGACAAAGCATTAGACACAACAGGTGCAGGTGATGCCTTTGTAGGCAGCTTAGCTTATTTTCTCTCACTGGGCAAATCACTTAAAGATGCTATGCGACGGGCAAGTTATATTGCAGGAGTAAGCGTTAAATCCAGCGGTACTCAGGTAAGTTTCCCATGGGCAAAAGATTTACCTGAAGAAATAGTTAATTAAATTTTTATATAATATACTAGGACGCAAACTACTACTTAAGGAATACAAACAGATGAAATACAGAGAACTCGGAAAAACGGGACTAAAAGTTTCTGTTGTGGGACTCGGAACGTATCAGTTCGGAGGAAGATGGGCAAAGGATTATTCCCAAAAAGAGGTAAATGATATTTTTAATGCAGCAAGAGAAACAGGCATTAATTTTATAGACACTGCAGAATGCTATGGTGCAAATCACCTTTCCGAACATTTAATCGGAAATGCAATAGCTAACGAACGTGACAAATGGATAGTTGCAACAAAATTCGGGCATAAGAGGATTAGTTTTTCTGTGCAGGAACATCACTGGTCTGCACCCGAAGTAAAGGAACAGCTGGAAGAATCGCTAAAATCTTTAAAGACAGACCATATAGACCTTTATCAGTTTCATTCCGGCTCTAATGACGCTTTTAACAATGATAAGCTCTGGACAATGCTGGATAAACAGATTAAAGCAGGTAAAATATTACACCTTGGTATTTCACTTTCCAGTAGAAATAAAGATTGGCGTATTTATCAGGCCGAAAATGCAGCTAAAGTAGGAGTGGAAGTAATTCAGGTTCTTTACAACAGACTCAACAGAAGTGCGGAAAGTGAGATTTTCCCTGTATGTAAAAAAAACAATCTGGGGGTAATCGTAAGAGTCCCTATGGCAAGCGGACTTTTAAGCGGCAAGTACAGCACCGGCCTGCGTTTTCCGGAAAATGATATTCGAAAGAGAGATTACGACGGGGAATTATTGGATAACCTACTCGCGAAAGTAGAAACTATAAAGAAAGACGAAGTCCCGGAAGGTATGCCGATGCCGGTATGGGCATTAACCTGGGTTCTTAAAAATCCTTCAGTTACCTGTGTTATACCCGGAGCCAAAAAACCGGAATATGTAAGACAGAATGCCTCTGCAGCAGATTTCGTCTAATTCCCGAAATTCTCTACATTTATATCATGAACTTTTATCTTTAAAAATACTTACAACAATTGAGAAAATAAATAGAGCCTTTTACCCTACAAATATTGATTATATCCTTTCTTGTAGGGTAAAAGAGGATAATTATTACAGGGATTAAATGCAGCGTTAATTTGATATCTATTTTTTTAAGCTGTTAATCATCGATTTATAGTATTCATCTTCTCCAAGGCTCTCTATACTATCAATCTCTCTATTTGTCAGCTCGATAATAAATTGAGCCTGTTTACTGAAATGCACAAACATTGCCGCAAGATTAACAGCCGCTTCAATTCCTTTCGAATTTTTTAAAAGTACTGTGAAAAGCATTTTCCAATAGAGTAAACCGGTGGTCCTGTTAAACCCGACTCTTAAACAGAGCTTTAAAAAACTTCCCATGGTTTTCAAACCTCTCACAAAATCCGGTTTGTATTTATTGGAAGGTTTTAACATGAGCCCTGTATGAATTACTCTTTCATAGTAATTCCTCGGTTTATATATGTATTTCACGACATGAATATAGTCTCTTAAAACATCCGCCCTGGATCTTGAGGTTATAAAGTTTAAGCTGCTTGACATCTGATCTATCTGTGTATTAGTATCTCTGAGGGTTGAACCATTTTCTAAAAGCCGCCCTTCCTCTTTTAAACGTTTTGTAAGCTGAGTATTAGGTAAGGCATACAGTTTGCCCACCATAGCCATAACTATTCCGGAATCCTGAATACATTTTTTCATATTTTCCGCAGTCTTTTCATTTTCTTTATCAAAACCGATAATACAGCCTGCATTAACAACCATTCCATAGGAAGATATTTTATTTACCACGTCTGTAATCGACTTATTTATATTAATTTTTTTGTTTATGGATTTTAATACATCTTCGTCCGGTGTCTCGATACCTAAAAAGACAAATCTAAAATCCACATCTTTCATTAGCTGTAAAAGCTCATCATCATCCGCCAAATTCATAGAAGCTTCTGTTGAAAAATAAAAGGGGTAATTATGTGCTTTAGACCATTCCCTTACAGCAGTTAACACTGTTTTAACGGTTTTCTTGTTTCCAATAAAATTATCATCCACAAAATCAATATGTCCTCTGTAACCGAGCTCAAAGAGAGATTCTAACTCTTTTAGTATCTGCTCCTGAGTTTTTGTGCGCGCTTTTCTGCCGTACAACTCAATAATATCACAAAACTCACAGTTAAAAGGGCAGCCTCTGGAATACTGCATCCCGATCTGGAGGTAATCCTTAAATTTTATTAAATCGAACCTCGGGACTGCCGCGTTAGTCATGTCTGCTCTTTTTTCCGACTTGTACTCACCCCCTGTAGAACCCTTTTCCAAATCTTTTATAAACTCAGGAATGGTAACTTCACCCTCGCCAAGCACAAGAAAATCTGCAGTTCTATAAAATTCCGGCTGAGATGTAGGGTCCGGTCCGCCCGCAACAACAGGGCAGCCGTGCAAATGAGCCTTATCTATTACAGAAAGAATGCCCTGCTGCTGAGGCAGCATCCCGCCGGTACAGACAATATCCGCCCAGTCAAAGTATTCATCTAAAAGCGGTTCTACGTTTTCATCTATTAGTTTAAATTCCCATTGCTGCGGAAGAAGTGCGGCTACCGTCATAAGGCCTAAAGGTGCAGCCGGATATTTAGCTCCTGCTATTTTGCATACATCAACATAATTCCAGAAACTGA
>QNBI01000281.1 GCA_003641675.1 Spirochaetota bacterium
CCGAAGGATGCAGAAAGAGTGGATAAGCTTAAAAGGTCTGCACGCGAGTATCTTGATATTGAGCTTGACCACCTCGGTATTATATACAGGGATGATCTTCAGGACATTGCATTGAATTCGCGTCTTCCGATAGTTCACTATAAACCGAATTCCGTTATGTCTATGGCTGTTTACCGTATCGCGGATAAAATAATGCAGAGGCAGGCTCCTGGCGCAGGCGGTTTTGAAATCGGTAATCTGGAAGAGGGATATGAACAAGCGGAAATGGAAGCAGAGACGGATTTTCAGGTTAAACTAAGAAATCTGGAAGAGCTTCTACATTTCGGGACTCTTACAACAGGAGATCTTATAGAAATTATACGCTCGCAGTATTTTGAAATAAATCATCTTAAAAAAGAAAATCAGCTTTTAAAAACGAAACTTGCAAAGTTTGCAGATAATGGGTTTTAATCATGGGTAACAGTGAGGTTTTGTTTAAAGGAACAATAATACTTGAAATTGATGATTCGGAAACCGAGGCAAAACTTACCTTTAGACCTGGCGAAGAACATGGAGAGTGGACAAGAGAGGGGCTTTTTCATCTTTTCGAAGAAAAGCATATAAAAGAAGCTCTGGATCCTGGTGCCCTGGAAAAAGCTATAGATAAGTTTTCCAGGCTAAAAGAGGGAGAGCTGTCGTTTGTTGTTGCAAAAGGGAAAAAACCTACAGCTGCGGAACCCGGGAAAATTATATGGGAAAAATTCGAGATGCCGGAGGATAAGAAAGCCGAAGCAGAGAGAATAATCACAGAGGCGCCTTCGCCGGAAGTTTATGAAGTACGGGAAAGGAGAGTTAAGGTTGAAAGAGTGGAAAAGAAGAAAGGTATACTGCCCTTTTTACACGGAAAAGAGGAAAAAACTGTACACTGGGAAACAAAGGAAGAGCGCAGACGTGTCGGCATAGAAGAAAAAGTGGAGGATTTCGGCTTTGTTTCGGAGGGAATGCTTCTTGGAACTGTTCAGCCAGGTAAACAGGGTGCCGAAGGGAGAACGCTTACCGGGAAGAGTATTAAGGCTCCCGAAGCTTCGGAAATTAAGGTTCTTTTGGGTAACGGTGTTAAAATGTCCGGTAAAGAGATAAGGGCTGAGATACCCGGATTAGCAAGGAGAGGAAGCAACTGGGTAGATATAATAGCCTATCTGTCTCATAAACTTAAGATTAAGAGTTCCGGAGATAATTCGGAGTGTCTTATGGATTTTTCTCCGGGTTTCGCAGACAGTACCATGCCGGATGTTTCATCTGTTCTTCCCGAATGTGAAAAACTTGGATTTAAAAGAGATATATTAAAATCGGAAGAGGAAATAAGAGAAGTTGTCGCAGAGAGTATTGCCAACGGTGAAAGTCTTAAAGACTACTCTTTATGCAGAACAGAAGACGGAAAAATTATTATTAATGTAACTCCGGATAAGCTTAAAGCGGAACTTACACTTATAAAGGGAAGAGGACAGGGAAAAAAACTCTCTCTAAAAGCCATAAGCGAGAAGATTAACAGTTATAAATTTAAAGGAATGGACATCGCCAGAGTTAAGAAAGATCTTCTTGATTTTTATAACGGAAAGGAAAAGAAGCTCAAAAATTATGTGCTTGTTGAAGGAACCAAACCGGAAAAGGGTGAAGATGGGGAAATAAGGTGTGAGTTTAATTTTATAAGTGAAGAAAATGCAGCTAAGCTTAAAAAGCAGGCAGAGGAGAGGCTTGCCCGGCTTGGTGATATTGAATCCTTAAAAGAATTTCCAATATCCTCTGTTGAGAAAATCGGCTTTGTGGAAAAGGGTGCAAAGGTAGCCTCTATAGTCCCTCCGACAGGTGGGAGGCCGGGCAAGGACGTTTTCGGCAATACAATTCCTGGGGAAAAGGGCAAAGAGGCTGCTTATAAAATATTCGAAAACCTGCAGGCTTCGGCTGCCCAGATTACCTCAAAAATAGACGGACTCATAGAATCGAGGGAGATTAACGGAGTACTTGAACTAAGGGCGCGTCTTCATAAAAACGGCAATGCAAGGATTAGTCTGTCGGATGATGCAATGAAGGCCTTTTTAACGATAGAACCTCCCTTAGGCCCGGGTGCGCCTGTAAATTTTGAAGCTGTAAAAAAAATTGTAGATGAAGAGGGAATTAAAAAAGGGTTAAACGAAGAGGCTTTAAAAAAAGCAATAGAAAAGGCGGAAAAGGGCGAAGCTGTAGAAAATATGCTTATTGCACAGGGTAAACGGCCGGTAAATGATACGGGGAAGAAACCGAAGTTCCACGTACAGTTTGCCTCCGGAAAAAGGGTTCTTATAAGGGAAAGCGGCAGGGCGGACTATAAGAATAAGGATCTTATTACTACTGTGACAAAGGATCAACTCCTTGCGGAAGTAGATAAATCCGAAATTATAGCGGAAGACGGCTGGGATGTTATGGGAAATGTACTGCCTGCTGTAAAACAGGCGGAAACGGTGCTCGAAGCAGGTAAAAATGTCCGCAAAGAGGAAGGTTCCGACGGTACCCTTAAGTTCTTTGCGGAAAGGGGCGGAGAGCTAATATACGAGCGTAATACACTGGAAGTTTTAGAGGTGCATACCATAGACGGCGATGTCGGGGTAGAAACGGGAAATATAAATTTCGCCGGAAGTGTTGTTGTAAAGGGCTCTGTTCAAGATGGATACAGGGTGATTGCAGGCGGAGATATTGTAGTGGGTGAGAATGTGCAGGCGGCACTCTTATCTGCAGAAGGTTCTATAATTGTAAAAAACGGGGTAAAAGGAGCCGGGAAGGCTATTTTAAGGGCGAAAAAGGATATAGAGGCTGGTTTTATAGAGCAGGCCACCGTGCTTGCGGCAGGCGATGTAAAGGTATCCGGAAGCTGTTTAAGATGCCGTATTAAGAGCAATTCAAAGGTTACTCTGGATACGGATAAGGGGAGTCTTATCGGCGGAGAAGTGCGTGCCAAAAACGGTATAGGGGTAACAAATCTCGGTTCGGAAAGCTGGGCAAAGACTACCGTGTCCTTTGGCCAGGACTATCTTGTGGGCGACCGGCTGCAGCTGGAGGAAAAGGAAATCGAGAAACTTAAAATATTAATAACAAAACTCGATGCTGCCATGAAAAAAATAGAAAGGGCAAACAAGGGGAATACAGAGGATCTTGAGAGGTTGAGAAAAGAGAAGGTTCGTGCTCTTAAGGTTATGGAAAACCGTAGCCATAGAGTATTTACACTTAAAGAGCGCTACGAAGAGCATATTCCCTCTGAAATAACGGTGAGGGAATCGGTATATCCAGGGGTTGTACTGGAAAGTCACGGCAGATTTTATGAGTTTAAAAAGCCAAAAAAAGGCGTGACTTTTTTCTTTAACGAAAAGCTTGGTTCAATAGAGGAGAAAAAATAATGATAAGTTATCTGCTTTATCCTTCGTGGATAAAACCGGAAATAATTCCTGGTCTTCCAATCCGCTGGTATGGGCTAATGTATCTTGTAGCCTTTCTAATTGCATATTGGCTCTTTAAATATCAGATAAAGGAACGCAAATTAAAGGTTAATAATGATGATGTATTAAATCTCTTTTTCTGGTCGATCATAGGTCTTCTTATAGGTGCGCGCGCTTTTGCAGTTACAATATACGACCCGACAGGCTACTATCTGCACCATCCTCTGCAGATCATAGTACCCTTTGCAAGGGTTAACGGAAGGCTTATTTTTACAGGTATTCAGGGAATGTCGTACCACGGGGGTCTTGTGGGTGTGCTTACGGTCTTTATAATTTACTGTCGTGTAAAAAAGATCAATACCCGTGACTGGGGAGATATGGCGGTTGCGGCAATCCCTCTCGGTTATACATTTGGCCGACTTGGAAATTTTATTAACGGCGAACTGTACGGGCGTGTAACCACA
>QNBI01000282.1 GCA_003641675.1 Spirochaetota bacterium
GAGGCATAGGAGCAGATGCAGACGCAATTCTTATTCCGGAAATACCGGTAGATTTTAATGTCGTTTATGAGCATATGAAAACAAGATACATGCGGCGTATTAAGGAAAGCGATGTAAATGCAGGTACCTATTCCATAGTTGTTGCAGAAGGGATTAAAGATATAACAGGAGACTATATTACAGACGACTCAGCAGGAGTAGACTCCTTCGGCCATAAAAAACTTGCCGGCGCAGGTAAGTACGTCAGAAAACAACTCGAAACAAGGCTAAAGAAAGATGAAGACATTAAGCAGTTTATGAAAGACGAGTGGATGTACGTTCCCGGACTCTACGAAAGCCCGGAGGTGCGCGAGGTTGTTCCGGGACATCTGGTAAGGTCAGGCTCCTCCTCCGCTTTCGATGTCAACTTCGGTAAAGAGGCAGGCGGCGGAGCTGTAATGCTTTTGCTTAACGGCTACTCCGGAGTTACGGTTTTTAACGTACATGCCGGTGAAATTAGGTATATACCGACAAAAAGAGCAATAGAACAGAGACATGTGGACCTAGAGATGGTGTCGTTCTACGAAGAACTCGGAACCTGCTTCGGAAGGGAACCTGTTCCCTTTAAACCCGAATTCTACGAAAAAAAGGGTATCGTGGACAGGTACCTTTAGGCGCATAGCATGGCAGATAAAATAACACCGAGAGAAACAAATTATTCACAGTGGTATGTAGATATAGTTACCAATGCTAAACTTGCAGACTATTCACCTGTAAAGGGCTGCATGGTAATAAGACCGAACGGCTATGCCCTCTGGGAAAAAATGCAAAGCATTCTGGACAGAATGTTCAAAGAAACAGGGCATAGAAACGCATATTTTCCCCTTCTAATTCCTGAAAGCTTTATTAAGAAGGAAGCGGAACATGTAGAAGGGTTTTCGCCGGAACTTGCAGTTGTTACGCACGGCGGCGGTGATGAACTGGATGAACCGCTTATTATAAGGCCTACCTCCGAAACAATAATATGGAGCATGTACAAGAAATGGATACAATCCTACAGGGACCTCCCGCTTTTAATTAACCAATGGGCAAATGTTGTAAGGTGGGAAAAGCGTACCCGGCTCTTTTTAAGGACAACAGAGTTTCTCTGGCAGGAAGGGCACACCGCCCATGCAACGGAACAGGAAGCAAAAGAGGAAACTTTAAAGATGCTCTTTGTCTATCAGAAATTTGTAGAGGAATACATGGGGATATCTGTCATTGTAGGAGAAAAGTCGGAATCGGAAAAATTTGCCGGCGCTGTTAAAACATACACAATAGAAGCCTTAATGCAGGATAAAAAAGCCCTGCAGGCGGGGACATCGCATTTTCTCGGACAGAACTTTGCAAAGGCCTTTGACGTTTCTTTCCAGAATAGGAAAGGAGACCTTGAGTATGTATGGGCTACATCATGGGGAGTTTCCACAAGACTAATAGGGGCTCTTATAATGAGCCACTCCGATGACAAAGGCCTTGTTCTACCGCCTAAAATTGCCCCTGTAGAGATTGTAATTGTTCCAATATACAAGAACAATACTAAAAGCACAGTAATAATCTATGCAGAAAATCTCTACAATTCTCTTAAGGATAAGTTTTCTGTTATCTTTGACGATGACGACCAGAACAAACCCGGTTGGAAATTCTCCGAGTGGGAAATGCAGGGAGTACCTGTAAGAATAGAAATAGGGCCGCGGGATATTAAAAAGGAGCAAATCGTTGTTGCAAGAAGGGATACAGGTGAAAAGATTAACGTAAAGAGAAACAGCGCAGAAGAGAAAATAAGAACACTTCTCGAAGATATCCAGAACAATCTCTTTCGAAAATCTGCCCGCTTCCGGCAGGAGAACACATACCAGACAGCTGACTATAACGAATTTAAAGAGGTCATTTCCCAAAAAGGAGGGTTTATCCAGGCAGGCTGGTGCGGCTCTGCTGAATGCGAGAAAAAGATAAAAGAGGATACCAAAGCGACAATCCGTGCACTCCCCCTGGCAAAGGAAGAAACGGATAGGAGAAAATGTATTATATGCGGGAGAGAGGCCAAATATACGGCAATTTTCGCAAAATCCTATTAAAGCCATTAAAGCAATTGAAAGCATTGAAGCTATTAAAGCCATTGAAGCCTTTGAAATTGATGCAAATTACTAATATGAAACCTGCCTTTCTTTTTTTAATTGTTATAGCCGCCTTTTCCGCCTTCTCATGTAAGGAAAAAAAACAGCCCCCTGCAGAACCGAAACAGAGTTTCCGCGAATGGTATCAGATTCAAGGAGGAAAATTCGAGCCTATAGACAGCCTTGTGTATGTTTTAAGTACAGAAGTAAAACCATGGACTGTTCAAAGCAGAATAGCCGATTCGTCTGTAGTGAGCCACAAGCTCTACATGGCTGTTAACGGTAACGGAATAGCATCACTGGCTCTTATGCCGGACTCGCCGCCGCTCTTCCACTACTTCTATGACCCGGTTATCTTTAAATACAGGACAATTACCGACCTGCTTAACCTTAAGGGCTCTATACTCTGCCATCTTTACTTTAATGAAATGCTTAATATTACAACACCGGATACCTTAAAAATAGAAGGAATTAGTCTTGTAAAATTAATTCCCAGGTATGAAAACTACAAATTTATTTTGCTTCCCTTTCAGAAAGAACACCCGGACTATGAATCTGTAACTTTTCTTCCGGAAACAGATGGGTTATTCCATTTTGAATGGAAGTATACCTCTGAAAAAGAAACAAAATTTGCCTATACCAGCTATGATTTTTTCAACAATACAGAGAAAGAAGAGAACCGGAGGGACTTTTTATCAGGATATAACTTTATAGATGAAGAAAAAGCGGAAATCCCTGCAGACTTAAAGGCTCTTTTTAATGCTTCCCTAAAAGTCCTTAAAAATTTAAACTCCGGTAACAATTCTGACTCTGTTTATTTTTCTGTAAAATCCGAAGATAACGGGATTATTAAACGATTTACCTACAACAAAGCAGATTCAGCGGAAAACCTAGTAAAAGTACCGGTACGTATTAGCCAAAACGGCCTCTATGCAATGCTTCCTAAGGGTATACTAATATACTACAGCCAGAATAATGCAAAACCTCTGGAATATTTTCTTCCCTCCCTGCCTGCAGGCTATAGATACACAGGCTTTAACTGTCTGGATAACTACCTTGTATTCTACTGGGAGCAGAGTACGTTTATAAAGGTAGGAGCCACAGGTATTTTGATCTGGAAAAGGGAGAGTTAGTGTGATATTGTTTATAGTTAGATTATGAATGAAAAACTACCGGCACTTTTAATTATATCGACACTATTCCTGGCAGTACCAGTGTATACCAATGCATCCGGTATAGACAGGGTATCAATAGACAGCGGGCTAATCTTTATAGGGAATTCCGCCCAGGATAGCGCTCCGAGCCCCGTACTAAGGACTATAGGTGCAAATATCCCGCTTTTCCGAAGCGGCCTTTTCGTGATTAGTTCGGGAATGCAGTTCTGGGGAAGCTACTATGCGTACAACGGCCAGAGGGCGCTGCCTCAGGAAATGGAGGCCCCCGAAGATTTGTGGATTTGGATACTGGCCTCCATGCTGGACTCAAGGTTTGGACTTGAATATCCTTTTAATGAAAAACTTACAATCGGCTCGGATGCAGGCCTGTCATTTCTGCTCCGCTTTCCAATTGTATCCAGCGAAGCCGCAAAACCGGACAGACTTCCTGTAATGCAGTATTTTTTCTCTAAAGGCAGATTTTTATACCCGGAAACGAGTATTTATCTTATATGGAATGTCTATAAAAAGGTCGGCGTTTCCTTCACCGTAAAATCGTACTATCCCGTTTTTCACCTCTGGGACGACGAAAATCTTCCCTTCTACGATGAGCTTTTAATA
>QNBI01000283.1 GCA_003641675.1 Spirochaetota bacterium
AATCCGGAGCTAAAAGCAGCCTCCGAGCGGAATATTCCTATATTTTCATACCCTCAAATGTTGTGAAAACTCTCTGAAAAATCGGATTCCACAGGCATATCCGGAGTTCATGGAAAAACAACAACCACTGCATTAACCGGCGTGCTGGTGAAAGCCTTAAAATTGAACGCAACGGTTATAGCCGGTTCGGAAATACATGATTTCGGCGACAGCTGTACTCTTGTGCAGGGGAATAAATATCTAATTGCAGAAACATGTGAATATAAAAGGCATTTTCTTGATTTTAATGCGGAGAGGATTGTAATTACCAGTGTCGAAGAGGACCATCTGGATTACTATAGGGATATCGAAGATATTTACAGCGCCTTCGAAACTTATGGAAGAAGGCTGCCCTTTAGAGGTACGGTAATATTCAACAACGACGATGCAGGTGCAAGAGAGGCAAGTACAAGAATATTAAAAAGAAGGGATGATCTTGTATTTATTCCTTATGGTATTTCTGCAGAGGGAGATTTTAAAATAACAGGTCTGGAAGAAAAGGCAGGAGAAATATTTTTTAGGCTAAACTGTATGGAGCAGGTTTTTAAACTGCATATACCCGGCCTGCACTCTGTAGGAAACACGGCTGCCGCGCTTGCTGTTGTTTCTTCTTTAATGAAGAAAGAAGAGCTGGAGAAAAATAATGAGGTTGAGAAACTGCTTGCAGATGCACTTTCTTCTTTCCGAGGGAGCAAAAGGCGAAGTGAGATTATAGGTGAGGCCTCTGGAATACTCTTTATGGATGACTACGGGCACCATCCGACAGAAATAAGAAAAACCCTGGAGGGGATAAAAAAGTTTTATCCGGGAAAGAGAATAGTGGCTGATTTTATGTCTCATACTTACTCCCGTACTATGGCTTTATTAGGCGATTTCGGGAAGGCTTTTGAATCCGCAGATATGGTAGTGCTTCATAAGATATATGCGTCTGCCCGGGAAGAGAATAAGGGCGATATTACCGGTGAAGATCTCTTTAAAGAGGTTAAAAAAAACCACAATAAGGTAAGTTACTTTAAAGAAGTTTTGGATGCATATGATTATTTAAAAAAAGCTTTAAAAGCGGGGGACCTCTTTATTACCATAGGAGCAGGAAACAACTGGAGACTTGGAAGAAAATTGTACAGTTATTTTAAAAATAGATAAGGAGTTAAACCGTGAAAAGTATGACAGGCTACGGTACTGCAGAGTATAAAGACAGCAGTTTTCATATATCGGTAGATGTAAAGTCCTACAACAACCGCTACTTCGATTTATATATTAAATCGCCGGCGTATCTATCTATACTGGAGCAGGAAATAAAAAAACTTGTATCCGGATATGTTAAAAGAGGGAAGGTGGAACTCTACATAAATATACTGAAAATAATAGAGGATTTTAACATTATACTGGATGAAAAGCTGGCAACGGGTTATGCAAAAGCTCTGCAGGGCTTAATAGATGCAGTTGAGCTTGATGAGAAAATACGCCTCTCTCATCTGTTGAGAATGGACGGTATTTTGAAAACAGAGATGAGCAGGGATATAGATAAAATATGGGAGTTTCTGGAGCCGGTTATTGACAGGGCAATGCAGGATTTTGACCTCTCCAGGGTGAAAGAGGGCAAAGCCACAGAGGAAAATGTGAATTATTTAATTTCACTTGTTGAAAGAGAAGTATCAGAAATCGAGAAGTATATTCCGAAAATAGAAGAAAAGATAAAGGAAACAATGTCGGGAAAATTCACGGAGGTTATAGAGAATCAGACTGATATTGACAGCACCCGTATTATGTCGGAGACAGCTCTGCTTTTGGTTAAATTTGATATAAACGAAGAGATTGTAAGAATGAAATCACATCTTAAGCATTTTCGTGAAATTATTTCCGGTGAGGATTTGGTCGGAAAGAAGCTGGATTTTGTATGCCAGGAACTTAACCGGGAGATAAATACAATCGGTTCAAAGAATATTCTTGTAGAACTGGATAGAATAGTGATATCGGTTAAAGATTCTCTGGAGAAAATAAGGGAACAGATAAGAAATGTCGAATAGCTACAGAATAGCAATCTCCGGGAAAAGCGGCTGCGGCAATTCCTCGGTATCGCGAATTGTCAGTGAAAGGCTTAATTTAAGGCTTATAAACTACACATTTCACGATATTGCGCGTGAAAGGGGAGTGGCTTTTGAAGAAATATGTATGCTTGCAGAGAAGGACCCTCAGTACGATTTAAAGCTGGATAAAAGGCAGGTGCAGATGGCTTCCGGGGGAAACTGTGTTTTGGGTTCCAGGCTCGCTATCTGGCTTTTAGAGGACGCAGACTTAAAGGTATATCTCGATGCTCCGGTTGAGGTAAGAGCTTTAAGGATTGCAAAGCGGGAGAAAACTCCGTATGAGGAAACCCTTAAAAAAACGATAAATAGGGACAGAAGAGACAGAGAACGCTATTTAAAACTCTACGGTATAGATATTGATGATTTTAATTTCGCAGACTTAATAATAAATACAGAAGAAGGGGATCAGTTTTTTGTAGCAGAAAGAATTATTGATTCTCTCCCTTTACATTCCGGCTAATTTTGTGTATCTTAGCAGTACACAAAAAAGAGGGTATTATTATGATCATTCCTATTGATAAGCTTATAAGCTATGAAGGGAATATTTATCAGCTTACAAGTGCCGTGATAAAAAGGGCAATTCAGATAAATCTAGTAGGCGACGAAGAACTGGAAAAGAATAAAGGGAAAATAGTCTCTATAGCATTAAAACAGATACTTACAGAGAAGGTTAAATACCACATAGAAGCATGATATGCAGTACCCTGTAATTCTCCTGTTCGGCCCTACATCTGTGGGGAAAACGGTACTTTTAACAGAGGTATTTAAAGAGGATTACGAAATTATAAGCGCCGATTCCATGCAGGTGTTTAAATATATGGATATCGGAACAGCAAAACCTTCAAAAGAAATTCGGGATTTAGTACCTCACCATCTAATAGATATTATTGAACCTTCCGAGCAGTTTAATACGGGAAGGTTTGTAAAAAGAGCGGATGCCCTCATTCCGGAAATTCTTAAAAGGGGCAAAATACCGGTTATAAGCGGAGGGACAGCATTTTACTTAAAGACTTTTATGTATGGTCTCCCGCAGACTCCGGTGGCTAATGCCGATATCCGGAAAGAGCTCCATGCTGTTTTTAAGAGAAAAGGGGTCGAATACCTCTATGATGAACTTAAAAAGGTGGATCCGGAGAGCGCGAGGAGAATAGAGAAGAGGGATTATTACAGAATAATAAGGGCGCTCGAAGTATATAGAATAGGAGGGAAACCTCTTTCCGAATACAGAATAAGCACTCAAAAGAGAAAACTGTATAAATTTCTCTTTCTTGGGCTTATAAGACATAGAGAGCAGCTGTATGAATCTATAAATAAACGTGTGGATGATATGTTCAGGATGGGGTTAAAGGAGGAAGTGGCCGGTTTAATTGATATGGGATTTATCTGGGATGACCCCGGAATGAGAGGCATAGGGTATAGGGAGTTTGCCCGGTTTCAGGAGGGATGTGTTACTTATGAATCTGTAAAAGAAGAAATAAAAAAGAATTCGCGGAGGTATGCAAAGAGACAGATAACATACTTAAAAAATATAAAAGAGATACAGTGGTACTTTCCGGATGAACAGGATAAAATCAGAGAAGCTGTTGATTCTTTTAAGAATAAGGCTGATATTTAAAGCAGCAGTCAAAAGAGGCTGTACGAACAATTAATAGGTGCGGATTTTAAGGGGTTGACTTAGAGTGTTAGTATAAGCATAATCTACCTACGTTTAATGAGGAGGAGAATGGATGAGTTCTTCGAATTCTATTGATTTTTCGCTGTATGTTGCTATATTAGG
>QNBI01000284.1 GCA_003641675.1 Spirochaetota bacterium
ACTGAAGGAACTGCTGTTATCTGCGTATCCTGTATAATATTTTCAAGATTATACTCATCTATACTGTAACCACCGGATAAACTTAAATTTAGAAAGTTTAAGGGTGCTCCGTTAACCTTAATATCAAACGGAAATGTATTTATTCCTGCAGAATTAAGAAACCAGCCTCCCTGTCCTTCGAAGGTTAAGCCAAAAGGAGAATCATAAGAAACAAATCCTCTGGCATTAAACCTGTGGAGATTGTAAGATTGATTCTCCAGGAATGCGCGAAAACTGTAGTTAGAATACAGCCCTAATTTAAAGCTGTTAAGCTTTAATTCAAGTTCGATATCAGGCTGAACAAGCAGTTCGTTGTCGCTTGCAGGTGTTTCGCCAGTTAAAAGCAGCGAAGAAAGAGAGCCGTTTAATCCTGCGTTAAGCGTAAGGGAACCCAGTATTTTCCTTTCCACGTTAATTTTCTCATTAATAAACCTGTTTATACTACTAATATAGATGCCCCTTCCCTGCAGTCCTGTTTCACTGTCGCTGTAACTTCCATCTCCCGAAAAACCGAAGCCGGCATAGGAAAACTGCAGGGAACCGGAAAGGTCGTCTATGCGTTTAAAGAATCCTGATCCCGCTGCGTGACTCCCGAAGCCGTCGAGCATTTCGTGGTTGAATTTAACTTTAAATTTAGGTTCTTCACCGAGCTTATACAACGAAATGCTGCTCAATATGTGGTTTTCACTGCCTATTCCCAGAGTACCCTCCGCTTTCAAAGACGTTCCGGATATACGTTTAATACCCATATCCGATACCGGAGGGAGCAGTTTAACCTCAGGCTCTTTTATTGCAAGCTCCCCCGCTTCCGGCAGAGGAATGCTGCGAATCGGCGGAAGCAGCTCTTTTGTCTCGGGTAAACTTGTTTCTACATTCTCAACTGTTAAATCCTCAACCTCAAGAATAACAGGAGGTAAAACTATTTCCGGCTCCTTTGGCTCCATTTGTTTATTGGCAGTCTCATCGCCGAAAATGTTATACGATACAAGAAGCAGTATTAATAAGAGAGGCTTTTTCATTTTTTAACTCCTTTAAGGAGCTTCTCCCCTTCCTCTGCCCACTGTGTCCCCGGAAAATTATTCTTTAATCTCTCCACAAGGTTCTTTAAATCCTCTGTTTTTCCTGAAAGTTTCATCATCTCGGCGGCTCTGTAAATAGACATCGCCATTAAATCTTTATCTTTAGGATTAAGAAATGCTGCCTTTAAAAACTCTTTGCCTGCTTTAATAAGATCACCCTTTCTGTAATAGTACTCACCAATAAGATACTGAGCCCGGGAAGATGTCTCCGGATCATTCTTCTTAATTACCTCTTCTAGCATTCTGAATGCAAGATCAATCTTATTCTGATCCGCAATATATATCCGTGCAAGAGCAATTATAGCTTCCCTTCCCCCTTTGGTTTTAGCCCCGCCCTCTTCGCCGATCTTTGCCGAAAGCTTAGCTTCTTTATCACTTAGACCAAGTATAGGATACCTTAACTGGTCTGCCTTTTCTTTAGCTTTAGCAACAGAAGCCTCCTGCGGATACTCGGCTATTAACTCCGCATAGAGATTTAATGCCTCCTTGTATCTGCCTTTTTTTTCATAAACCTGAGCCGTTTTCTGCATAGCATCTGGTGTAAAAGGACTGCTCTTATAGTCTGATATTAGATTCTCCCAGAGGAGCACCGCCCCGAAAGCTTCGCCAAGCTTATATGCCGAATAACCTCCCCAGTAAAGCGCTGCATCGAACAGTTTCCCCTTTGGAAATTTAAGTCTGTAATCGTAGAATGCCTCTTCCGCTTTACCGTACATTCCTGCTCCAAAGTATATTTCCGCTCTTTTGTAGATGGCATCTTCTTTAAGAGGACTATCGGGATAACGGGCGGCCAAATCCAGATATACCTTTGCCGCACTATCAACTTTTCCTGATTCGGCAAGCAAGCCTGCATATTCGAACATCGAATCATCTGCAAATTCCGACATAGGAAATTTATTAAATATAAAACGGAAAACGCTTTCCGCTCCCTCCGTGTCCTTAAGATTTTCGAGGCTCTTACCTTTAAGGTAATCCGCCTTAACGGCTAAACTTTTATCTTTAATACCGCTAAGGTTGGAAAAATAATCAGCACTTTCCTTAAAGGAACCGAGGCTAAAGGCGCACCACCCTGCCATATAGAGCGAAGGTACATAGAGAACATGGTTTTTAAAATTACCTGCAAATATAGAAAAAAAGTCAAGTGCCTTTTGATACCCCCCAAGCCTGTAATAAGCCCAGCCTGTATAGTATAAAACAAAGGGGTATAGTGTTTCCATGTGTACTTCTTTAAGCTGTTTTTCCGAAACATAGGCAAGTGATTTAATTGCCTTACTGTACGATTTAAGCATTATCTCCGATAAACCTTTAATATAGTAGGTTAAAATATAGGCGGATAGGTCATCGTTCTTTAGAGAAGGTTCTAACTTTAAAAGGTTATTAGTCTGTTCAACGGCAGATCCGTAGTCCTTTAAAATAAATGAAAGTTTTATTAAATCCAGGTGAGCTTTTATATCCTTTTTGGAAAAAGAGATATACTCCTTAATAGTATCCCTTGCTTCCCTGTATTTTTTCTGTTTTTTTAAAATAATGGCTTTCAACTTAACAGCATCTATGTAGTATTTATCTATTTTATTCTTCGATATAAGTTTCTCTGCAGTTTTTAAACCGGAAGAAAGCTTATTCCCGCTGTAATAAGCATAGGCAAGCAGGTATTGAGCCTCGTTCAGGCGGGGTGAATCCGGAAAATTTTCTGTAAATTCAAGATAGTAGCGTGCAGCGTTTAAATAATTCTTTTCCATTACATAAACATCGCCCAGACGCATTACAACAGCAGGGTCTGTCTGGTCTGTAAGCTTTGTATACTCAGAAAGAATACTTTCCGCCTCCTTAAGATTTTTCTTCTTAATGCTTATTTCCGCAAGGTACAGAACACCGGCAGCTTCGGGGATTTCCCTGTTCCGCATGTTCCAAAGGCGCTTTAAAAAGTGTTCTGCAAGGTCAAGATTCCCCCGTTTAAAACTTTCTATACCAAAACGGAGCCATAGGTCCTTTAGCGCTTCCGGACTTCCTGCAAATTTTTCTTCTGCCTGCTGCGTAATGCTCTCCATAGTGGAAAAATTCTTATTCTTCTGGGCAAGCGAAAACAAACGCCTAAAAGCAACAGAAGATATTTCCGGTTTGGAATTGCGTAAACCCCTATATATATCCTTCGCTTTATCATATTCCCCGATGCCCCACATAGCCTCGGCTCTGTAAAGGGAATACTGCTCCTTCCACTTTTCTTCTATTATATTGATTGGATATTTTTTGTTATATTCAATAACCTTTCTGTACTCTTTGTCCTGAAGAAGAAGACTGGACATAAGTACAAGCGCGTAGGACCTGTTACTGTTTTCCGGGTACTGTTCTATAAGCTCTTCAAGACGAAGTTTCGCTTTTCTGTTATCAGCAATAGAGACTAAAGAGAGAGCTTCATAAAGATAGGCCTGAGGCCGAAGACTTGATTCCTTAACCCTTGCAAGGAATGCCTCGAGACTGTCTATGGACTCCGAATAATTTTTATTATCATAGAGGATAATACCTTCCCAGAAAGGAACATAGTCAAAATAGCGCGAATAGCGGTAGCGCTTTTCTATTTCCCGAAACAGAGCTAAAGATGCATTTAACTTACCTAGTCTAAAAAGACTTACAGCCTTTCTGTACTGTACATCCGGTATAAGATCAGAGAGCGGGTATTCTTTTACAAACAGATTGTAATCTTCCAGCGCAAGAGTATAGTTACCATGAGTATATTCCCTCTCCGCCTGTGAAAAAAGCTCGCTTTCCGAAACATCGGCAAATA
>QNBI01000285.1 GCA_003641675.1 Spirochaetota bacterium
ATCTCCCCTTCCGAGTATTTAGTTATATCGTAGAGCTTGCCCTTTCTCTCATAGATAGACTCTACCCTCTTCTCTGCCTCTTCTCTGCCTGCATAATCAATTAGTTCAAGCCGGCCTTCCTCTACATTTATAATGCTGTCTTCCTCATCCGTTCTAAAACCTGTTTCTACACTTTTTAAAATGGAGTCGGCAGCCTTCCTGCCGTCGGCTATCGACTCTACGACAGACGAAGGACCCCTGTATGCGTCTCCTCCCATATAAATGCCCTGGACTGATGTTTCCAGCGTATCACTTTTTACAGCAGGCGTTTCTTTTTCATCGAATTCCAGACCCCAATTCTTAAGGACCTCATAATCTATACTCTCGCCGATTGCAGAAATAACAGTATCTACCAATACTTCTTCGTATTCATTAGTCGGAACAGGCTGCCTTCTCCCTGTTTTATCCTTTTCGCCTAACTTCATTTTCTGCAGCGTGAGTACAACTCTGCCGCTGTCGGAACTATTCGCTTTAACTGAGTAATCCGGACTGCCTGTTCCCGGAGCAGCTGAAATTGAATCCGGGTTAAGGAGAAACTTAAAAACAGCACCCTCTTTTACAGCATTCACGTACTCCTCACGGTCTGCAGGCATCTCCTTTTCTGTTCTCCTGTAAAAAACAGTTACGCTTTCCACGCCGGGAATACGCAGGGCAGAGCGCGCACTGTCCATAGCTGTATTTCCTCCGCCGATTACAGCAACATTTTTACCCGGTTTAAGCTTATCCGGGTCCTCCCTAAAATCTTTTAAAAAATCAAGGGCATCCATAATAACTCCCAGCGCTTCTGCATTGTTTTTGACATTTAGTTTTAACTTCCTTGATTTTTCCGCTCCTATGCCTATAAAAACATAGTCGAACCCTTCTGTTTTTAACTGCATGGGAGTTATACCCGAAACACCAAAATGAAACTTTACACCGAGGGATTCGATAAGTGAAATATCTCGCATAACTGCGTCCTCTGGCAGCCTGTATTTTGGCAGAATATGATTTACCACGCCTCCTGCAGATTCCCGTTTCTCATAGACAGAAACCTTTAAACCGGCCCTCGCAAGAAAATAAGCGGCGGATAGTCCGGCAGGGCCTGCACCTAAAACCGCAACATTAGCCTTGGCGTTTCTCGGAATATTGCGCGCAGACTTTACCTTTCTCGCAACGGTATTATACCCCGAAATTCCACGGCTGGCTGCAATCTTCTTTACATCCCTTATACGTACAGGTCCCTCGTAATCCAGCCTTGTGCACTTAGTTGTGCAGGGCTGTTCGCAGATGTTCCCCGTTATATTTGGAAGCGCATTACGCGAGTATATTAATTCCAGCGACTTTGAATACTCAGCTTCATCTGTTAGACTTATATACTCTGGTATGTCCTGGTTTATGGGGCACCCTTCCTCGCAGGGCGCCGTATAACAGTCAAGAATGGGAAGTTCACCCTTAACAGAAGCACTGTTCTCGCCCCTCCACTCCTTCCTGTAAAACACACTATCTGCAGCTTTTGACGCTGTCTCTTTTAGAGCATCTACATTAATAGAATTTAAATCCCCGGATTCGCCTTCCAGCAGCTCCGCAGCCTCTTTTAACCGGAGGTAACCGCCCGGTTTAAGCAGTTCTGTTGCAAAAGTTATAGGTTTAATTCCGCACAGGAACAGGTCCTTTACATTTAACTGCGATGCTCCTCCCGAGTATGAAACAGGCAAATCTCCTGCAAACTCATTACTGAGTCTGTATGCAAGCTCAACCGTAATTGGAAACAGAGCTCTGCCGGACATGTACATTTCATTACCGGGAAGCTGGTCCCCGGGATTCAATGTCCCAAGAGTATTGGAAAGCTTTACCCCGAAACCAAGCCCGGCTTTCTCCGCTTTAACCTTAAGCCGGCCTACAATGCCTACAGCATCGCCGTACTGTAGATCGTGCTTAAAGGAATCCTCACTTAAATTGACATAATCGTACCCGTTTTTATCCAGTATCTCCCGAACTTTTTTGTACCCCAACAGCGTAGGATTAAGCTTTACATAGGTAAAGAGTTTTTTCTCATCTATAAGGTAGTTGCATATGGATTCTATCTCTGCAGGAGGACAGCCGTGCATGGTGGAAAGGGTTACCGAATCTGCAATTTTAGGTGAAATAGAGGATGCAAGCCCGGAAAGCCTCCCTTTAGCATCATTAAATCCGGCTTTTTCAAAAAAATCCGAGTCTCTTACAAATTCATCAAGCTCATCCGTATAACGGGAAAAAGCTTCCGACCCGGAAGAATCAATAATACTATTTATAAATTTATCCATAGGCTCTGTCTTAATTCCTTCAAGGTCATAGCCTATGCTCATATTAAATATAAAGGAGGGATTAATACCCGCAGCGTTTCCGGTACCGCCGGCACTATTGCCGTCCCCTCCGGCGGGCAGGCCGAGACCGAACAGCTCTTCTAAAAAGTGGAGAAGAATCCATCCTTTTAAGTACTCATCGTAGGCCTGTTCCAGCGAGAGCTCTGTTGACCATTCCGTATTGTAGCCCTCATCGCGGGCATCTATACACGGTTTGTCTATATCCAGCTTATCGAGTTTCTGTACGGTTTTAAGTTCTATAAATCTTCCGCCTGTTAAATAGGCCGCTATAATGTTCTGCGCAAGCTGGGTATGAGGCCCCGCCGCAGGACCTACAGCCGTACCTACTTTATGGTTTAAAATCTGTACACTCCCGTTTCGGGATTTACGGAAAAAAGTGTATTCCGGTATCTGAAAGACAGATCTTTTTTTAAGATACTCTCCTGTAATCCACTCCAGTAATTTCGCAAATGAAATAGGATGCATTCTGTCGCTCATTCTGTTCTCCCTTTCTGCATCGCTTTCCAGACCTTCTCCGGCGTAAAAGGCGACTCATATAACCTTACTCCTACAGCATCGAAAACTGCATTTGCAACAGCAGGTGCAGGCCCGTTAATTGCAATTTCGCCGACCGATTTTGCCCCGAAGGGTCCCGTAGGCTCATAGGAATCTACGATAATGGTTTTAATCTCCGGAATATCCGCTGCGGTATAAACCTTGTAATTCCCGAAGTTGGGGTTGGTCATTCTGCCCCTGCCATTAAATATATACTCCTCCGTAAGGGCATAGGACAACCCGTTCACCACAGCACCTTCCACCTGACCCTCCGCTAAAACAGGATTAATAGGCTGGCCGCAGTCCACAGCGGAAACAAACTTTAAAGGCTTAATCTTTCCCGTTTCGGTATCCACCGCCACTTCCACAAACTGAGCTATAAAGGGAGGAGGGGATTCCGGCATAACACTGGAAGCGGAGGCCTGTATTTGGAATTGATTCTTCTCATAGAGGCTGTAGAGAGATATCTCGCTGTACGAAACAGCCTTGCCGTTTTTTAAAGAGACGACACGCTCCCGTTCTCTTTTAAGCTCATCCTTATCAGTTTCCAGCATCTCCGATGCTGTATCAAGAATTTGGTCAAGCATACTTTCCGCACATTTTTTAACTGCGCTTCCGGAAACATAGGTGGTGGAGGACGCATACGCCCCGACATCAAAGGGGGTAAGGTCCGTATCCGAGGACAGTACAAGCACCTTTTCCGGCGGGATATTAAGAACCTCGCTGGCTATCTGGCCTAAAATTGTATCCGAACCTGTTCCAATATCTGTCGCACCTATAAACAGGTTAAAAGAGCCGTCCTCGTTCATCTTCATAGATGCAGAGCCCATATCTATTAGAGGTATGCCGGAACCCTGCATACCGATAAACATTCCCACTCCTTTTACCCAGCCTTCCTCTGTCTTAAGCCTTTTATTACGCTTTTCGTACCATCCGATTTCCGCCGCACCCATATCAATGCATGCATCAAGCTTACAGG
>QNBI01000286.1 GCA_003641675.1 Spirochaetota bacterium
AAGAATTATCTGGGTGGCAAATTCCATGGATGTTATATATGTCATGACAGGGGGCGGGCCTGGGTACAGCACGCATACGCTTCCTCTGTATTCCTTTGTAAAAGCGTATAAGTCTATGGATTTTGGTTATGCATCCGCCCTTGCTATTTTCCTTACTCTTTTTCTTGTGGCCGTTATTGCCGGTTATGTAGTTAAGGTTCTTAAATCGCAGGAGAACTTCGGATGAAAAAACGTCCGCTTAAAAGTCTGCTTACTCTTCATATTCCTGTACTTATAATTGTCTTTTTTGCTCTTGCACCGTATATATGGATGTTTATATCGTCTATTACACCGGAAAAAGACCTCTATACCAAAATATTTCACTATTTTCCCGAACATCCAACGACAGAAAATTATACGAGGATATTCAGTAAAATAAATTTTGCATCCAATATAAAGGACAGCTTAATTGTAGCATTTTCAACTATGCTATTGGGTTTAGGCATAAGTGTAACTGCGAGCTACAGTTTTTCCCGTTTTAGATTTTTAGGAAGAAACTATCTTCTTATTCAATTTCTTGTCATTAATATGTTTCCCATAGTTCTGCTTTTAATTCCGCTCTTTGTTATTATGCGTTTTCTCCACATACTGGATACTCATTTTGCACTTATTATCGCTTATTCTACATTTACCATACCTTTTTCTACCTGGATGATGACGAGCTTTTTTAACGCTATACCGCGGGAGATGGATGAATCTGCCATGGTGGACGGATGTACGCGCTTTACCGCTATGACGAGAATTATTATACCTATTGCCATGCCGGGGATAGCAGCGACAGGCATTTATATTTTTATTACAGCATGGAATGAATTCCTCTATGCGGCAATTCTAACGGGAAATTCGGTGAAAACCATACCTGTTGCCCTGCAGAATCTAATCGGCGAATACGAAATAGCATGGGGCTTATTAACAGCAGGAGGAGTGGTGAGCGCTATTCCTGTTATAATACTTTTCTTCTTTATCCAGAAACGGCTTATAAGCGGAATGACTGCCGGTGCCGTAAAAGCGTAAACTACCGCAGCGCCGAAGCCAGCCTCTGTAAGCTCCCGCAGTGCCGAAGCAAGCCTCTTTAATAAGGCTGCCGACTTTGACAGGCAATGTGTAGACCTCTCCAGCGGCATGAGCGGCTACTACTTATTGTGCATTTTTTAGGAAGCATGAAGGAAATAGTTCTTAATGAGAATATTTCTACCCGGCCCGGTGCCCAAAAGAAGCTTTTTAAAAACAAGGCGGATTAGCGGATTCGGCGGATGCTGCGGCGGTGAGCTGCCTGGTTTGCCAAAAACCTCTTTTATTCTATCCTGATAAGCCGCTAATTTTGCAGCAGAATAGTCGCCTTTTGCCTGAATAATTGTCTCTGCGGCAAGCATACCGGAAATAACAGCAGGTCTTATACCTTCTCCGCTTGTACTGTCTGCCAGCCCTGCAGAATCGCCTATGAGTAACGCACGTTCCCTTGAAATTGCCTTAGGGACGCCGGAGTATATCTTATAGAAGTGGCCTTTAAAGGGGTTGAGCCTTGACCTGACATCTTCGGGAAGCCTGTTTTTTTCTTTAAGAATCTTAAGCAGCCAGTTCAGCAGAGGGTGTATTTTTTTTCTGTCTAAGCTTCCTATTCCTATGTTTAGATAGTTTCTCTTGGAAAAATACCATGCATACCCATCGACAGCTTCGAGGTATATAACCTCGGGAGCACCCGGGTAGGGGACTGTCCTTTTTATTGTTTCGGAATCCAGCTCTGTTTCGCTTTCCAGAGTAGCAAGCGTGGAACTGTCCTTATAACTGTTGCCTAAGGCTTTGGATACAGGGCAGAAATGCCCGCCTGCACCCACAATTATACGAGCCGACAGGGAACTGTTTACAGTGACTCTGTCCTTTTGAAACTCTATTTTTTTTACATTAAAATTTTCGTGCACCTGTACGCCAGAATTCCCAAGAAGGTAAGCATCAAACTCCTTTCTTATTATCCCGTAGCTTACCGTTTTGCCGAAATCTACAGGATGAGTATTGTTATGAGAATCCCAGACAATAAATTTGCTTATAGGCTGCAGTATATGCGATTCGGAGTATTCATCCGGAAGAATGGATAAAAGTTTAAAAACTTCGGGGGTAACCCAGCCCGCGCAGAGTTTTTTCCTTGGAAATTGAGCCTTATCGGCGATTAATACGGAGAGTCCGTGTTTATTTAATATACCGGCACAGGTACTCCCTGCGGGGCCTCCGCCTATAATTAGTACGTCCAGTAGTTCCAATGCGGGTCCTTATATTTTGTGTCGTAAAAAGCCCTTCTGTTAAGCCTAACATTGTTCAGCCTGCCCTTGGCAATTAATATCTGGCTTAATGTCATGGGGCCGTCGCTAAAGCTTGTCATTGCGCCGGAAAGGTACACTCTCCACATGCGTATAAACCGTTCGTCGAACATTTTACGGACTTTATCTATATTTCTCTCAAAGTTTTCCCTCCAGAAGTGAAGTGTCCTTGCGTAATGGAGCCTCAAGTTGTCTATGTCTATAATGGTAAACAGTTTCTTTTCCAGTGCCGGGATAACTTCACTTAAGGCAGGGATAAGCCCGCCGGGAAAGATATATTTGGCTGTAAAGGGGTCGGTCGGGTCGGGAAATAGCTTTGTGATAGTATGGATAAGGGCAAGGCTCTTATCTTTTAAATGACTAAAGATGATGTCCGAAAAAGTGCCGTAGTTATCCACTCCTACATGTTCGAGCATTCCTATGGAGACAAACTTATCAAAAACACCTTCTGCATTTCTATAGTCATCCTCTATAAACTCGACTCTGTTCTCTAGATTTTCCCGCTTTGCCCATTCTTTGGCATATTCAACCTGTTCGTGTGAAATATTGTAGGATTTGACCTTTACTCCGTAGTTTTTTGCAGCGTAAATTGCAAAGCCTCCCCAGCCGCTTCCCGTTTCCAGAACAGTTTCTCCCTCTTTCAACTCAAGTTTTCGGCACGAATACTCCATCTTGTTTAGTTGAGCATCGTCGAGGCTCTGTTCGGGGTATTCAAAATATGCGCATGTGTACTGCATGTTTTTATCGAGCCATAATTTATAAAAGTCATTTCCCAGGTCGTAGTGGGAATGGATGTTGCGTTTAGAACCTTTTAGCGTGTTCCGGTTCTTTAAAAACATTCTTGCATACTTTATCTTTTCCCGGAAGGTAGGCCGGAAAAGCGAAAAATAAGGTTCCGCCGGCAGTGAGACACAGTCGGCAAGGTCGCCTTCTACTTCCACATCCCCGTCCATATAGGCTTCGCCGAAGCCGATACTGCCGCGGAAAATTATATTTTTAAGCGCATTTTTGGTTTTAAGGGTAATCGTAAAAAAACGGTCCGTATCTTCTGTACCGTAGGTATGTTTAGTGCCGTCCCAATACTGAATTTCAAATTTTCTTCCCCTATACTTGGAAAAGACTTTATCCACAAAATTTTTTAGTTCCATAGTCATCTCCAAAACAATTTTTTTAATGATTATAAAAATTATTATCTTGGGCAAGTAACTTGTCAAGTGTAAGAGAAAAAAAGTTTTATGTTAATTATAAGAAAGCTGCTGCAGTTTAAGGATTTTATACATTATATGATAAATAACGGAGAGTTGTGTTTTAAAAACAGCAGGGCTTATTGATTTTCCCATGAAACCGGAGCCGATCGGGAAAGTAATGATATTTGCCGTATTGTCTGTCGCATCGAGATTATCTTTAGAGAAAGTCTCCAGCAGTATCGCTTGCGCAATCACAATAACTTCGAGGCTTATACCTATTTTCTCTGTAATAAGACTCTCTCCGCCGAGCATAACGGGGAAAACAACCCCTGTCCCAGTGTACT
>QNBI01000287.1 GCA_003641675.1 Spirochaetota bacterium
AAAGTTAAATGGATCTTTGAAAATGTGCCGGGAATACGGAAAAGGGCGGAAAACGGTGAAATACTGTTTGGTACAGTAGATTCATGGCTAATCTATAAACTTACAGGAAACCATTCAACAGAGCCTTCCAATGCATCGAGGACGCTTCTATACAATATAAGCACAGGTGACTGGGATTCGGAAATACTCAAGGAACTGAAAATACCCCAGGCTATACTGCCACGAATTATTCCCTCTTCCGGTAATTTCGGAAAAACGAGAAAGGACCTATTCGGTAAAGAAATACCGGTTACTGGAGTGGCAGGAGATCAGCAGGCTGCTCTTTTCGGACAGACCTGTTTTGAAAACGGCTCAGTAAAAATAACGTACGGAACAGGATGTTTCACACTTATGAATACAGGGAAAGTCCCCGTATTTTCCAAAAACAAGCTCCTTACAACGGTAGCTTGGGATATTGGAAAAGGAAGAGAATATGCACTGGAAGGTTCCATTTTTATAGCCGGCGCAGTAATCCAATGGCTAAGGGATGAATTAAAAATAATAGACACAGCCCCTCTGTCGGAAAAGCTTGCCCTTTCTGTAAAAGATACCGGAGGTGTTTACTTTGTACCTGCTTTTGTAGGCCTGGGAGCGCCCTATTGGGACCCGGATGTACGGGGAACAATAGTGGGGCTAACACGCGGTACAAATCGGGCTCATTTAGTGAGGGCTGCGTTGGAAAGCATAGCTTTTCAGAGTAAAGATTTAATTAACGCTATGGAGCAGGATGTAAATTCCGGCGTTGAAACAGTAAAGGCCGATGGAGGTGCATCGCTAAACAGTTTTCTAATGCAGTTTCAGGCGGATTTATTAAACAAGCCGGTTATACTGCCGCAGATAGCAGAAACAACTGCTCTGGGTGCAGCATACCTTGCAGGATTATATACCGGATACTGGGAAAACACCGATGACGTAAAAAGAAACTGGCAGGCCAGAAAGAAATTCTCTCCGTCTATGAAAGAAGGACAGCGAAAGAAAATGCTTAAAATGTGGACCCGCGCAGTTGAAACGGCAGAGGGCTTTAAACCACTTTAAACAGCTCTAGACTATCTTAAAATATCTCGAGCCGTTCCAAATCACCAGCAATTAAGAAATTAAAGTATACACTTTTCAACAGCCGGGTAGTGGATATACCAACAGGAAGCAAATAAAAAAAGGTTTATTTCCCCGCTTGAACAGGGAAATAAACCTTGTGCCGCCGAGCAGAATTGAACTGCTGACACGAGGATTTTCAGTCCTCTGCTCTACCGACTGAGCTACAGCGGCAAAAATCTTTGAGTAAATTAACAGGAACTTTTATACTTGTCAATACCCTAATTTGTTGAAATTAAATATTTAGTCTGGTATTCTGTATAGATCATGCCTGCACATATAACGCATTTAATATTCGGAGAAGAGGCTCTTCGGAAAGCCCTCGACGACGCCGCTGAGGATATTTTAAACCAGTACGGCAATATTTTCCGTTTCGGATGTCAGGGCCCGGATTTTTTCTACCATAATCAGCGTACAAAACCCTCCGGCCTTGTTTACGGCTCTCTTCTCCATCACGAGCAGTACGGACGTTTTACCGTTAATATGATACGCAGGTTAGCAGAACAGGAAAAGCTAAACTCCGAAGATTATTTGCAGGCTGTTTCGTTTATCCTGGGATTTACAACACACGCAATCTTAGACAGAAAAGCCCATCCTTTTATTGCATATTTTTCCGGATGGGTGGAAAAGGGAAATAAAAAAACGGATAAGTACTTTAAGTGTCATCCTTTTTTTGAAAGAATTTTAGACATGAAAATCCTTAAACTAAAACGTGGAACGCGCATTACCGACTTCGATACAGGAGATATTATGTACTGCGGGTCGTATATGCCGGATATTATTGCATCTACCTTTACAAAAGCCTTAAACATCACGTTCCCCAGAGTTAAAAAACCAGACGATCTAAAGAGGTTTAACAATGCCTATAGAGATACGCTTTTCCTCTTTGAAATAACAAATCCTGTAAAACCAATATTTTATGAAATGGCTCTGATAAGAGATATAACAGAAAAATTTAAAAAACGCAGAATAGCTCTTTTCTATACAGAGAACCTGCCGGAGGATATTGATTATCTAAATACACGTCACTCCCAATGGACCCACCCGTGCGACAACAAAGATATACGCAGCAGTTCATTCCCGGAAATATATGAATCTGCGGTCGGGGAATCCGCAAGCATACTAATAGGACTTTGGAGGCTGCTTAAGAAACTTTTAAATGGCGAGGTAATTAAGGAGAAAGAACTGGCCGGCCTGGAAAAAGCAATAGGCAATACCGATCTGGAATCGGACCGGCCGGATTTAACAAGATGCATTCCTCAGTTTTCTAACCCTCTGCCGCTCTATGAAATAATGTACAACATATACAAAAATGCGGAAATGCATTATAATTCTGTATCGTACACAGACGATAACTAACCTGTTTACAAAACTGCCTTGGGAGGGGAGTAAAATAATATGAGAAAAAGCGGAATCTATGATAAAAACGGCTTTGTAAAAGAAACAGTCAGCAGTTCCGATTATAAAAAAGCAAAAGAAACCATACGTGATACAGGCTACCGCAAAGCTGCGGAATTCCTTATGATTTTGGGTAAGGATGATGCTGCCCGCGTTTTAAGCCATTTAACAGAAAAAGAGGTAAAGGGAATAACAGAGGAAATTGCCTTGATTAAAACTCTGGATTCGAAAAAAGCAAAGAAAGTTCTTGAGGAATTCGGTTATCTCGCAGCAACAAAAAACCTTATTGCACGAGGAGGCCTTGAAAAGGCAAAAGAAATACTTATAAAGGCCTTTGGTGAGGAAAAGGGAAATGAGCTCTATAAAAAGATAGAGATGAAAACAGTTCCACACCCTTTTTCCTTCCTTATGGATCTGGAGGTAGAACAGGTCCTTACGCTGTTAAAGGATGAATCTGCCTTTGTTATTGCTGTGATTCTTCCTCACCTTGACCCCGGATATGCCTCGAGAATTTTATCCGAGCTGCCTCTTAATCTGCAGAAAGAAGTTGCCTCAAGAATATCACGCATGGGTAAAATAGATCCGGAAGTTTTAAGGCGTACAGAGAATGCGCTTAAAAAAAAGATACTTGCCCAGGGGGAAGTCGTTACCTATGAAATTGACGGCAAGAATTCACTTGCAGAAATACTAAAACATATGAAATCTATGGAAGGAAAGAAACTTCTTTCCGATATCCAGGATAGAGACCCTGAACTTGCAACAGAAATAGAAAAAAGAATATTTACAATTGATATAGTCAAAGATATGTACGATAAGGAGCTTCAGAAGATACTCCGGGATTACTCGGACAAAGAACTTGCTCTTATAATAAAGGGTGTTGAAAATTCTGTAAAAGAAAAAATCCTTAACAATATATCCTCAAGACGGAAAGAGCTCATACTGGAAGAAAGTAGAATAATTGGGCCGGTGCGAAAATCGGAATATAACAGGGCGGTAGATGAATTTCTTGACTATATAAAAATGCAGAATGCACGCGGTGCAGTAAATATTCCGCAGGACGGAGACCAGCTAATACAATAGGAGAAATACAAATGCATTATACATACATAGCCGAACTTAAGCAGTATATGGGAAAGGAAGTGCAAATTAAAGGGTGGCTCTACAACATGCGTTCAAAGGGCAAAATAGCCTTCCTCCAGCTCAGAGATGGTACCGGAAGAATTCAGGGAGTGGCTGTTTCCGGTGAATGCAAAGGCAGTGCATTTAAACTCATAGATACGCTTAAAATGGAGGCGAGTGTAGCTGTTACAGGGCTGGCAAGGGAAGACCTGCGGGCTCCCTCCGGGGTTGAA
>QNBI01000288.1 GCA_003641675.1 Spirochaetota bacterium
AATTTTATACTGGTTGCATCTATACTTAACCCCTCCGTACCCTGGAAAACCTGAATAATTGCCACATCATCATTAATAGTTACAACCTGCCCGAACCTTCTGCTCCCCTTATAATTTATCTCAACCACCTCATTGTAGCTGATATTTTTTACTTTCTCTATAAATATTAAAGGTCCGTTTACCTTTGATAATCCTATATATTCTTTTACAGGCATTTTTAATATCCTTCTATAATTTTTTCTACTTTACCGCTTTTTGTTTTATATATTTTTTATCCAATACATTAAAGAAATTATCCATTTCTGTTTCTATATCTTTCATTTTTTCCATCTCCTCATTGGGAACTTCCTCTTTTATTCTCATAAGTTTATTAACTATATCACCTTTAAGAACCTCAGAAACAGCTACTCCACTGGAAATCAGTCCTTTTGCTCTTGTATAGAATAACAGCATTATTTTGAGCATTTCGTACTGTTTGCTCAAACTGGAAAAGGCATCGACTTTACTGTACGAATTCTGCTGGAGAAAACCGACTTTAACAAGATTTGCAGCTCTAACGATTAATTTTTGATCGTCCGGTAAAACATCCTCACCTACAAGCTTAATTATCTGCTGCAGCCTGTCATCCTCATTTAGAAGGGCAAGCGCTTCGTCCCGCATTTTAAAAAAATCGGGATTCACATTTTTAGAGTACCATGTTTTAACATCATCTATACTCTCACTGTAACTTGTAAGCCAGTTAACAGACGGGTAATGTCTTGCATTTGCAAGTGCCTTGTCAAGAGCCCAGAAAC
Source organism: Spirochaetota bacterium (assembly GCA_003641675.1). GTDB lineage: Bacteria > Spirochaetota > Spirochaetia > SZUA-6 > SZUA-6 > SZUA-6. The sequence goes on from QNBI01000288.1 coordinate 795, forward strand.
ATCGTGTAAACCGTTTTGTATGTGTTGTAACCGGTTCGGAGAAATCGCCGCCGGGAGGCGATACAGCTCCTATTATGGAAACAGAACCTACAGATTCATTTCCAAGAGCGATTACTTTGCCAGCTCTCTCATAGAACTCAGCAAGCCTCGAAGAGAGATAAGGCGGGAAACCCTCTTCTGCAGGCATCTCCTCAAGGCGCCCGGAAATCTCCCGTAAGGCTTCCGCCCATCGTGATGTGGAGTCGGCCATAAGAGCAACATGGTATCCCATATCTCGAAAGTATTCCGCTATTGTAACACCGGTATAAATAGAGGCTTCACGTGCCGAGACAGGCATATTAGAGGTATTCGCAATAAGTATTGTCCTGTCCATAAGAGGTTTACCGTTCCTCGGATCCTTTAGTTCCGGAAATTCCTCCAGTACCTCTGTCATTTCGTTGCCGCGTTCTCCGCAGCCTATGTACACTATTACATCGGCATCGGACCATTTTGCAAACTGATGCTGAAGCACTGTTTTCCCTGCACCGAAACCGCCGGGAATGCAAGCAGAGCCACCCTTATTAAGAGGGAAAAAAGTATCTATTACCCGCTGCCCCGTAATAAGGGGTTCATCTGCGGCAAGACGTTCCTTATACGGCCTTGGTGTTCTAACAGGCCAGTTCTGAAACATCTGCAAGTTATACTTTTTTTTACCATTATTAACTTCAGCAATAACAGTATCTGCTGTATATCTTCCCGATGTACGGACATTGTTTACAGTGCCGGAAATATCCGGCGGGACAATTACTCTATGCGTAAAGGAAGATGTTTCCTGTATTTCTGCAGCTATTTGTCCGGGCTTAACAGTATCCCCTTCTCTTACAAGAATATTTACATCCCATTCGTGCTTAAAATCTATAGGAGAAACCTCAATGCCCCTTTTTAGAAAATCACTACTCTTGCTTCTTAAAACTTCAAGAGGCCTTTGTATTCCATCATAAACATTTCCGATTAAACCGGGGCCTAGAGCAACCGAAAGAAGTTTTCCCGAACCTATTACCGGTTCGCCGGCTTTTAAACCTGTTGTCTCCTCATAGATCTGGATAGTCGCTTCGTCTCCATCCAGGGAAATAATCTCCCCTATTAGCCCTAATCTCCCCACCCTTACAACTTCATGCATCATAAAACCGGTTGTTTTGCGGGCTTTAACTACCGGGCCGTTTATCATGTATAATGTACCTGTTTTCTTTTCCATTATTGTTACTCTCACTATCTGTTTTTAGCAGCTGGATTTATCATTTTTTCAAGCCTGTTAAAAAGCAAAAAGGCCATATCTTCACGGCTTTCTTCTACTTTTTTAGCAATAGTGTTTACTACCACAACCCTGCCATCGCTGCTTTCGGCTATTATTCCGCCTTTAATTTCAGCGTTTTCCTCTGCCAGGCCTATCTGTATACCTGGATTCTCTTTTTTCAGTTTGGCTACAATTCCTTTAACAGTTTCTCTGTCATCGAAGTTCGTCTTAAGGACAACACTCTTTTCATCCAGAGTTTCCAGAGCTTCTGTAATAAGCTTTGTTAATACAGAAGGATAATCATCGGATGATATAACTTCCTCCGCCTTTTTTCGTACTTCATCTATAGCTGTTTCCAGAATCTTAGCCCTTGCTTCCATAATTAGTTTCGAGGCCTCTAATTCTGACCGTGCAGATTGCTTTCGAATTATCTGCATTGCTTCTCTTTCGGCTTTTTCTACAATCTCGTTGTACCGTTCTCTCGAAGCTTCACTGTAATGTTTTTTAATTTCATCGGAACGTTTCCGGGCATTTTCATTGATTATTTCAAGTTCCTCATCCGATTTTTCCTGTATATGCTTAACCATTGCCCTGATCTTTTCCTGAATATTCACTTAATTTTTACTCCTATTGCCTCTTCCACATTCCTTGTAATAAAATCTTTTGGCCTTCTGCTCCCATGCCTGTCAGGAATTACAGTCACCAGGGGCAGCTTTTTAGAAAGTCGCATTTCGTTTAGCTCGTCCGGAATTAATTCTGCTATTTTTTCTGTTATAAGCAGAATACCTATATCCTCCCGTTCTTTTAGACGCGCTTTTAGACTTTCAAGTGCATCTAAAACTTCTTTTTTCGTATGGACCGTTACACCCTTTACTCCGACAAGCCGTAGTCCGATTTGAGTATCTATATTGTCAGTAATAAGATAAAATTTCACAGCCTTTACACTCTATATCCTTCCAAGTATCATTATGGAAATTATAAGCCCGTAGATTGCAATTCCTTCCGCAAGCCCAACATAAATAAGCGTTCTTCCAAAGATTCCCGGCTTTTCACTTATAGCTCCTATTCCAGCGGAACCTGTAACTGCAACGCCAATACCGGCACCTATAGTTGCAAGGCCGGTTGAAAGACCTGCTGCCAGATAACCTAAGCCGGCAGAGTTCGCTGTGCCTGCTGCAGCTGCTCCTGCGGCGCCTTCAGCAAAGGCTCTGCTGCCGGAGAAAAGGTAGATGAGTGCAAATACGGAAAGCACAGCAAAAAATGAGATATTAGCACCTACTATGCGTTTTTCCAATTTTGGGTGTTCTGCTAAAAGTGTACTTTTTTTATTTAATATTATCCCCAGCATCACGGTTCCAAAAACAAGAATAGACATTAAAGCAACAATTAAAGACATTTTTAGGTCCTCCTACAATATTTTTTTAGCACTAAGCCTTAAATTTTAACGGTTTAAAAGGATGCCCGCTTCCTTCAAAAAACTTTGTAAAGTATTCATAGTACGTTAGCCTTAAATCCTGTATAAAGACAACAAGCCCTTCAAGTCCAACAAGTATGAGCTGTCCTATCAAAAAAATAATAGCTGCCCATAATCCCCCTCCGGGGGTTGGCAGCACCATTAACGTCATTATCCAGAAGGCGGAAAAAAGAGCACCATGAGTGAGTGCAAAAGCTGCAAGCCTTACAAAAGAAATTGCATTACTGAAATATTCTATTAAAAGATTAAAAAGACCGACAAAAGAGACCAGCACAAAACCTTCCGGAAACTTTAATCCCTTCCCA
>QNBI01000289.1 GCA_003641675.1 Spirochaetota bacterium
ACTGTGGATGAAATCAACGTGGGACTTCTTTATACAGATATTCCCGCTTCTTTTAGCCGGTGTATTTCTTGCAGGGATAATTAAGATGTTTGTTCCGCCGGAGTTTATTGCAAAGTGGGTGGGGTTAAATACAGTTTCTGCAAATTTGATTGCTTCTGTTCTCGGTGCGTTTTCGTATTTTGCCACATTAACAGAGGTGCCTATTGTAAAGGCACTGACAGACCTTGGAATGGCAAAGGGGCCTTCGCTTGCGCTTCTTCTGGCAGGACCTTCCCTAAGCCTTCCCAATATGATAGTTATTAGCAGAATTATGGGGCTTAAAAGAGCTTTAACATATATTGTACTTGTTATAGTAATGGCATCCCTTACGGGGCTTATTATTGGAAATATTATATAGGAGGAATAAATTGAGTATTATTGATGAAAAAATTAAAGAAGGCAAACCTTTAATTGTAGATTTCGGAAGCGATACATGTGCGCCGTGTAAAATGATTAAACCTGTCCTGGAAGAAATTGCAGAAGTGTATAAGGATAGACTTAATGTGATAATCCTGGATGTCTATGAAAATATGGAAATTGCCAAGGAGATGGGAGTAATGTCCGTACCGACACAGTTTTTCTACGACAGTGAAGGGACAGTTTTAGGCCATCACATTGGTTTTATACCGAAGGAAGGCTTTGACCAGATAATTTCCGAGCATCTTTTAGCGGCGGATAGCGAGAAGGCATAAACGTTAGTTCTGTTAAAGTATAAAGGGAATTAAGGCTCTTCTGTTGTCCGGGTAATTATCGAACTTTTTCATGTACCACCGGTGGTAGGAAACGGCTCTCGGTATTAGGTTTGCCGCAGTCCATACGGCAAAGATTAGGCCTACTAAAGACCATGTGAGAAGCGCCCATCCGAACCATTCCATTATTTCACCTAAGTAGTTGGGGCAGGAAACGTACTTAAACATTCCACCATAGGGTATGTAGTAGCCTGTATCACCCGGTTTTCTTAAGTTTCTTAGTATGTGGTCGGATTTAAGGTTTATGATAAAGCCTGTCATAAAGATTAGCAGCCCTGTTAAAAACCGAGGATCGTAGAGCCAGATAAGTTTATACTCCGGTGCGATTCTAAAGAGGTACCTGCCTTGAAGGTAACTGTTGATAAAATTAAAAGTAATTGCCAGAAGCACAATAGATATTGGTATTGTTTTTTTCCCTCTTATTAACAGGGGATATATAAAGGCCCTGTGGATATAATGAATTTCCCAGATTATTAAGAATATAATGGATACAGCGGCGTGAGTACGGTTGCCGAAAATAAAAAGGGCAAAAAAAAGGATCGGTGAAACGGACTCCATGACAATCCAGCCTGCCCTGTTGTCCATCTGAGGCCCCCATTTTGAGCTATTGTATTTTCCGTACCCTGCTGAGATGAAGAAGAGAATTATAAAGGTAACAGAGGCTGAACCTAAGAATAAATATTTAATAATATGAAAAATAAGCAATTCCTGCATACAATTCCTCTTAAATGGTATATAAAGTAAAGAGTATAGTTGATACAAGCATTTTGTAAAAGGGCTTTAAATTAGCCTGCTTTTTTGGAAGGATGATAAGGATAGTATTATGTCAAAGGTATTTATAACAGGTGCTACAGGCCAGGTCGGAAGCAGCGTTGCAGATTACCTTATTAAAAAAAAACCTCTTGGTATTGAAAAGCCTGCTGACATACTATGCTTAACGAGGAATCCCGAGAAAGCACTGTGTCTTAAGAAAAGAGGAACGGAAGTTGTTAAGGGAACGCTTTCCGACAGGGAAATTCTTTTTAATGCAGTACGGAATGTGGCTTATGTCTTCCACTTGGCAGCTGAGGTTTTTGTATACTCTTCTTATGAGAAAATGTATAAGACAAATGTAGAGGGAACAAAGAATCTATTAGATGCATTTGTGAATTCATCAGCCTCTATCTTTGTTTATACAAGTTCAATTATTGTATATAACGAAAAACTGGCGAAATCGAGCAATTTTGAGTTTACAGAAAATGCTGAGTTGGGACCCTGTACACCCGGCTCGGATGTGCCCTATGCAGTTACAAAGAGGCTTGCGGAGAAGCTTGTTAACGAATATGCCTTTAAACATCAGACTAAGACCTTTATAATAACCCGCTTAAGTCCTATTGTAGGGCCTGGTGACAGACAGATGATTCCGGCACTTGTTAAAAGTCTTAAATCGCCTATACCGAAGCTTGTTAACGGGGGAAGAGGCTCCATACACTTAACAGCGCCGGAAGATGTTGCACGTGCTCAGGTTTTTCTGGCAGAACGGTTAAGGGGACCTGAACGTAAAATCTTTAATGTTGCCAATGAAGTGGTGTCCTTTAAGACTTTGTTCGAAGTTATATCAGACTACTACAACTGCAGCCCTCCAAGGGTCTCTATCCCTCTATGGCTCTTTAAATGTGTAAAGCCGTTTCTTCTATTTGTAAAAAAGTTTTTTCCCAATAATCTTTTTATACAAACCTTCTTTTCACCTTCCGCACTGCAGTACATTGAGAAAACATACTGCTACAGTTCCGAAAAGCTTAAAAAACTCGGTTTTGAATATGAATTTCCTATCAGGGATACGATCCTTAAGGCACTTAAGGAGTTTGACCCTGATAGGAAACTTGTTAATTAGAGGTTATTGCCTATTCTTTTGTAAATATATCTATTAAATCGCTAAAGCCCATATCATACTTGATTGAAATATCCTTCATTATATCATCAGGTGAAACATCTAAACCTTGCGCTTTTAGTCTGGCAATTGCTGTCTGTAAATCTGCATTATTTTCTTCTATTACAGTTTTTAAATCTTTTCTGCCCATTCCCTGCCCTGTTGCAGACTCCTGTTTGGTGTCCGTTGCACTTTCCGCCATTTGTCCTGAACTGGAAGTTTTACTGCTGTCTCCTGCAGAAAGGGCTTTTTGTTCCCAGCTGTTGCTTAACTTTTCACCGAGATTCATAACAGATGAGAATGGCACCAGGTTGTATCCGGCGCCTAATGAAATAAAGACAACAAGCACAACCGCTGCTATAAGCTCCCATGTTCTGTTAAAAGCTTTCTTAGCCTTGCTCCTGATATAATTTATAAAAGGCTTCCAGTTAAGGATAAGGTGAATGACAGCAAATCCTATAAATAGAAATCCTATAATTGTGTGCTGCGCTTCCCATCCGCTCTTGGTTATTCCGAAGATTTTCCAATTCGCGTAATTTGCAAATCGTCCTGGTGGGGCTATGTATAGAATAACACTGGTAATAATGAGATGTATAAAGCTTAAAGCTGTAAACAAACTCACAAATGGCCTAAGTTTAAATTTTTTATCACTTTTCATTTTTTCCTCCTGATTATTTTAAATATGGCACTTAATATAAAGCAAGATACATGCCAAGCAAAGAATATTCGTTATTGACTAAAGGATGTTTTGTGTAGTTATGCTGTGTTTTTATAAACTGCTAATAGTTTACATGGGAAATGATTGCACAACTAAATTTTACCGGGAAGAATATTCCCCTGTTTAGGAATAGTTATTGCAAAAATATAGCGAATATATAATAAATAAAAAATAGGGGTAAATATATGGAGAAAACTTTTGTCGGTTTTGGCTTTGGACCTATAATGAGCGGCCTGTTTTTGTATGAGGCTTTTAAGTCGGGGAATTTTAGACGTTTTGTTGTAGCGGATGTAGATACTGAGCTTGTAGATAAGGTTAGAGAGGATGCAGGGTACTACAATACTAATGTGGCTGCAGAAAACGGCATACGCCATGAAAAGACCGGTGAAATAGAGATCTATAATTCCCTTAATGAGAGTGACAGCAATG
>QNBI01000290.1 GCA_003641675.1 Spirochaetota bacterium
TCGGACCTGCATAAGGCCAAGGCTGAAAAAAAGATGGTAGCATATGGTGGTGAGGTTCCTTCTGAAGGGGATTTAGAGGTCTCCCGTCAGCAGCGGCAAGTTGGCTGGCAGCTTTTACGGAGAGCCTGGATTGACGGGGAGAATGTGAAACAGGAGGCCGTTGAGTATGCTCCAGGTGAGCTGGTACACGTTGTTTATGAGAAGCATGTTGCAGGGGCGGATTTGATTGCTGATCGGTTGCGACGAGAAGCTGAGCGGGTTTCCCGGGCGGCATCACTGCGGGCTCAGATCGAAAATCTTGAAGAGACTATTGCCGGGATGATTCCTCTAGAGGAGGCGCTTGGCACTCGAGAAATAGAGCTTGTCACTAACTGGCAGTCAGAGTGGGAGGCGACACAAATCACGCCGCTTTCACCGAAAGAGATGTTGAACTGGTTGACTGATATCGATACGTTGCGGTTTAAGTTGGGTGAGTTTTTAAATAAGGAAGGTGAGCTGGCGGATAAAGAGAAGGTGCGGGCACTGTATAAAAAAACTTTGCTTGAAGAACTTAAATCTTTGGGAGAGGATTTTGAGTTTTTGGAGCGGGAGTTTTCTGGTTGTGATTTGGCGCCGATTATGTTCTTTGCGGAGTCTGTTTTAGAGGATATCAGCCAACAAAAAGCTGAGATGGTAAAGCTTCTTGAACGGCGGTCTCAGGCCCGGATAGTTATGCGTGAAGCTCAAAAAAAACAGGAAGAGGCAGGCGATGCCAAGCTTGTGTGGCAGGAGAGATGGGATAAATCGCTGGCCTGTCTGGAATTAAAAGAGTCGCTTTTGCCGGGTGAGGTACTTGATCTTCTTGAAACTGTCGGCAATTGTATTGAAAAGCTGGAAAAAGCCAAGGAATTTCAGAGTCGGATCGATGGTATTGATCGTGATGGTGAAAAGTTTACTGCTGATGTTCAGGCCTTGTTGGCCCAGGCCGCCCCTGAGCTTAAAGTTTTATCTGTGGATCAGGCGGTATTACAGCTTCATACTATGCTCGGCAGGGCGCGTCAGGAAAATGAGTTATATAAAAAAAACCGTGAAGAGGTGGAGGTTCTGACGCTTGCTGTAGAGAGTGCGGCAAAGAGTTTACAGAGCCTGGACGAACGAATGTTGGAGTTGTTGGTAATTGCCAGGCGAGATAAACCCGAAGAGCTCAGTCAGGCCATCCGGGAATCGGCTGAATACCTACGCCTGCAGGAGAAAATTTCTAATGCCGGGTCAGCCCTGGCAAAGGTTAGTGAAGGGGTTTCTATTGAGGAGCTTAAACTTCAGGCGGAAGAGGTTGACATTGATGAACTTCCGGGACAAGTTATCTCTCTGAAAAGGCAGATTGATAAAGAGCTCTACCCAAAGATTATGGATGCTTTAAAGTTGGTTGGTGAAGAGAACCGAGAGCTGCAACTTATGGACGGGAGTGGGCTGGCTGCAGATGTGGCGGTTAAAATGGAGCAGGTTGCGGCCCGGATAAGGCGTCTTGTCGAGCACTATTCTACGCTTAAGTTGGCCATGAGCGTGCTTAAAGGAGAGATCGAGCGTTATCGAAAAGAACACCAGGAGCCGATCTTGAAGATCGCGTCAAGGCTCTTTTCTGAGTTGACCCTTAACTCGTTTGCCGGACTCCGAAGTGATATTGATGAGAGTGGTAATCCTGTTCTTGTTGGTTTCCGGGCAGATGACTCCCGGGTTTCGGTTGCTGGCATGAGTGATGGCACCTGTGACCAGCTCTACTTGGCTCTGCGTCTTGCTACCCTGCAATCACGTCTCGAAAACAGCGAGCCCATGCCTTTTATTGTGGATGATATTTTAGTTAATTTTGACGATGAGCGTTCGCAGGCAACCATTAAGATCTTGGCTGAACTGGCAAAAAAAAATCAGGTGATTCTTTTTACCCACCACCGACAAATTGTTGAAGTTGCAAATCGTATTGATGGCCAGGGGCTGGTCCAGATTCACGAATTGTAGATACTTCAAAGTTGGTGAAGCAAACTACAAAGTACCTTCTGTTTACCCTGTTTGTTACCGTTCTTGATTAGGAAATCTAGAACCTCTTCTTGGCTGGTTTCCTCAAGTTCGCGGTCAGCAAATGATTCAGAAAAGCAAAACAGAACGAACTCACAAGTCTTAATGGTATTTTTTTCTCAATAAAGCTAAAAATAAAATTTATCTACTCGGGCTTTCTAATGGCCCATCGTTTTATAAACTTGATATGAATTCAGACTCATTGCTGGACATTTATGATGTTTGTGATGTTTATGCTTCAGCCGGTAGAGTTGTGGGTTGGTCACCTACGGCTGTCTCGGGTCTTGAGATGTCGGCCGATGGTAAAAAACTCTACGTCATATGTTGGGATTTGCACTTGATGTATACCTATAATATTGCGGATGCTGCATGGTCACCGGATTTTTTGGACGTTGGCGGATTCAACCCGTCAGACATCGTATCTTCACCAGACAAGAGATATATTTATACAATAAACCATAAATCAGACAGTGTATCAGATCAGTCATAGATCTAAATAGCAAAAGAGTTGAAAAGGTGATTGATTTCCAAATATGGGAAATAGCAATTATCTATCTCCAAGTATAGTAAAGATTATGAAATGGAAGTTGTTTTTCGTAGCATTTTTTGTATTTTCATGCATTTCCTTTTCGGGAAATGCTTTTCCATTAGATCTAAATATCGGAGACATACCGCAACACTTGGTATGTTCACCTTTGCCTTATCCGGTTCTCTCGGATAGCATACAAAAAAATTGTCCGATAGGGTTTGGTGGAATTGTCTCTGGTGGGGATTATCTCAATCTGCGAATTGGTATGGGCAAATTCGTCAACCCTGTAGACATATTTCTTGCCATGGAGATTCCAACCCCCACTGGATCGGCTATCTATATTTTTACGGAAAGTGATATTGTTGAATTTGAAAGTCCAGCAATATCTCCGTGGAAAAGGAATATTTCAAACTCTTTTTATGAGTTTGTCTCAGAGGGAATTCCGGTGGAAGCTATGCCGCCTGGAACATATCACGTTTACCTGCTTGCCGTGGATCAACTTAACTCCGAAAAATATGTCTTCTGGCGTACATCATTGAATTTGATGTCTCAGGATGAAACAAGAAGTATCCAAGGTAATGTTGTTGATGAATATGGACAATCGGTTTTTGGCGCTATTGTAACTATTTCAGGTACAAACAGAAAAACCATGACGGACAAAAGCGGGAAGTTTTATTTTGATAAACTTCACAGTGATGCTTCTTTATGCATAAGCGCTTGGTTTTCAGGATATTTTATCGGAGGCGGCGAACAATATCCTTTGGCTGAAGATGTTGTCATACACCTTGAACCATTCAATAAAACAGATCATCCTGATTACGAATTTATACCGGCTCGTATTCAGCCTGGAAAAAATTCTGATAACTGTCAGATTTGTCATACAGCTACAAACAGTTTTGAACAAAACCTTCCTTTTGATGAATGGATATTGGATGCCCACTCTAAGAGTGCTATAAATGAACGCTTTTTAACTATGTATGAAGGGACGGATGTACGTGGAAACAAAAGTCCGTTGACAACATATGTTAATAAACAGGACTACGGACGTATTCCCTTGCCACCGGATTATTCCAAGCCCTATTTCGGAGCCGGGTATAAACTTGATTTTCCCAATTCAAATGGAAATTGTGCCGCCTGCCATGTCCCAATAGCGGCAATGGATAACCCTCTTGATACTGAGGTTTCAATTCTGTCTGAGGTTGAAACAGAAGGAATCACGTGCGATTTTTGTCATAAGATAATGGATGTACGGTTAGATCCAGCAA
>QNBI01000291.1 GCA_003641675.1 Spirochaetota bacterium
AAAGCAGACATCCTGGCTTTCCTTTAAACTTTTATCGTGTATCCCGAGGCTCTCTGCAATTCTATAAACCTCCGACTTAAGGTAATTTCCCAGGGGAAATGTCAGCCTCTCAAGAAGAGTCTGCGGAATTCTGTACAGCATATAGCTTTGGTCCTTCACCGGGTCTGTGCCCTTTTGCAGGAACAGGTTTCCATTCTTTCTTTCCAGTCTCACATAGTGCCCTGTAGCCATATAAAGAACATCATCATCTTCCATATTTCCTTCTGCGCGGAGCAGTTTATTCATACTATTATAGAAATAATCAAACCGTATTTTTTTATTGCAGATTATGCACGGATTCGGAGTTCTGCCTTCTATATAGGTATTTATAAAGTTATTAACCACCTCTCTGCGGAACTCTTTCTCAAGATTAACAATGTAGTACGGAATTCCAAGGGCTTTGCATGCCTTTTCCGCCCTGTTCTGTACTTCCAGAGAGCAGCAGCGGGAGTTCGGCCATATATAGTGGGTAGCCCCTACCATTTTCTTCCACCTATCACGGAGAAGATGTGCGGCAACAGTTGAGTCTACTCCGCCGCTCATGGCTACCATCATAGTATCTGCCACTTATTTTTACCGTCCTTTTAGCGTTCTTTTGGCGCGCTTATGCTTATATGGCGCGCTTATGCTTATACCGAACCTATGCTGAATGTGCCAAATTTTCCGTCATATCCCGGTGAAAGTAATATTTCTCCATTCCGGAATTTATCCAGTTTCTCCCCGATATCATAACCTAAATTCCTTGAAATATCCTCTATCGGGACCTTAAAAATCACCTCAAATTCATCACCATACAGTCCTACCGCCGAAACAGCCAACTTTTGTATGGTTTTCGTTGCAGGGCCGGCACCCACTGCCGCGCTTAAAAATTCATCCAGAGGCACAGTGTACCTATAACCGGCCGCCTTTCCCCGGCCAGTCGGTTCCGTCCTGTCCGCACATTCCATCACTCTGTGCAGCACCCCTATGGTAAGGGGTTTACCGCAAACCGGGCAAATCCCCTTAAGCTTTTCTGTTTCTTCCGGGGTAAGACGTACATTGCACTTTCTGTGCCCGTCAAGATGATACTTTCCCTTCTCGGGAAAGTATTCGTAGGTTCCTTCAAAACCTTCGCCTGTTTTAAGCGCGGCAAACATGCTGCTGTAGCTGAGTTCCGTATTAAAGAGGTTAACCTCCCTGCCCAGTTTACTCGGAGAGTGGGCATCCGAATTGGACACAAGGGTATATCTGTCCAATCTGCTCCACAAACGGTTCATGGCAGGATCAGAAGAAAGCCCTGTTTCCAGAGCAAATATTTCTCCTGTTAAATCTTCGAAACATTCATCTATACTGTTAAATCCGGATTTCGACCCCAAAATAGAAAACCACGGAGTCCATATATGAGCAGGGATAAGATACCCCGATACAGAGGCCTCCTTTACAATTTCAAGTAAATTCCGTGGATTTAATTTTAAAATCGGTCGTCCGTCGGAACTTATATTACCTATTCCTTTAAGTTTCTCACTAACAGCCCTTGCCGCATTAAAATCCGGAACGTATATAAGGCTGTGAACCTTGTAAACCCTCCCGTTTTTTTTGAAGACAGAGCTTATTTCCGATGAAAGACAGAACTGCACATCACGACCCCGCGGATTAAAGGCCTTTAAGACATCCGTGCCAGGTTTTTCCTTGAGCTTAAAAAATCCATTGCCGGAAGGTTTTAGCTTTTCCTTAAGCTCAGCAAACCAACCTGGATGAGTAAAATCGCCCGTGCCTACGACATCTATTCCTTTAATCCGTGCCCAGCTGTAGTACGCTTCCAAATTCGATTGCTTTGAGGTAGCTATTGAATACCTGGAATGTATGTGAAGGTCTGCTCTGTAGTGCATTAAATGAGCACTTTATTTGTTACTGTATATTGAACGAATCTCATCTTTTACGCGCTTAAGAACTTCGCTGTATTTACCTTCCAGCTTCGATAAGTTCTGGCGCAGGAAAGCCGTATATTCGGGGTCGGATGCAGGGTCAATTTTAATAGGAGCCCCTAACTGCTTTGAAAGCTCTTCCTCTTTCTGCCTTAGCTTCGGCATAAACTGCTGCTTTACCGCCTCTGTTAACCGTTCCCGTTCCTCAAGGTACTCTTTAAAAAAATGCTCGAGCTCATTAAGCATCATCCCGAGTTTCTTTGCATCCTTAAGAATGCTGAAAAATCCTTCCCCGACTTTTTTTGTCTTTTCAAGAGAAAAATCATTTGCCGGAAGCACCATATTGGACAGCAGCGCCTCCAATACCCCTTCCTTTACCCATTTAAGCTCTTTATCCTTATACTTCTTTAACTCATCCTTTATATTTTCCACAGAGTCATCAAGATACTGCGATACTATTTTTTTTCCTTCCGTTTTAAACTTACTTGCCTGCAAGGATTCCTTATCACCGCTTACATTCTTTGTATTCTCCATTGCTATTTCATATGCGGATTTTATTATTGACATATACATTCCCCTTATTTTCCTGATTTTATTATAATGTAATAAAATACATTTATTAGATCAAGTTCATTTATTAGACTGATACATGCATGCCTACAGTATTACTTCCCTATCGGTAACTATACCGTTAACCTTTTCATCGTAATAGGCGGTTGGTACTGTATCCATTAGCTGAAAATCAAAGCATATACCGATAAGCGAAAAATTACGGGTGCTTTTCTTAAGCTCCGATATATACCTGTCATAATATCCTCCGCCTTTGCCCAGTCTGTTTTTCTCCCTGTCAAAACCCAGCCCCGGTACTGTAATAAGAAAATGCCTGTCCGAATATGCCGAAGGTTCAATTAAAGGCAGGTTTTCAACAGGTTCTCTTATCCCGAATTTGTTCAGAGTTAGTTTATAGTTGAATTCCGGCTCCAAATCCTTTTCTGTTTCTAATCTAATTCCCGAAATATCATAAAATTTAATATTTTTTCCGTTAATTCTCGGAATGCCTATACACTTGCCCTCTTTTACAGCCCTAAAGATAATAGGCGCGGTATTTATCTCTCCTTTCATACTTAAGAAAGTTAAAATACAGTCTGCATTTTTCCATAAATCAAGGCTAAACAGCATTTCTGCGGTTCTTTCGCTTAAAATTTTAAGTTCTTTATCCGGCTTAGATTTAATAAGTTCCCGGATTTTCTTTCTAAGTTCCTTTTTATTATCATTTATCATAAAGCTCTCTATAACAAACTACTCCATTATGCAGATAAATTTAAGCAGGTGCCATAGATATTTTTTGCTTAATTTTTACTGGTAAAAATAAGGCCGATGATGCTACAATTAATTATAGGTATCATGTATATAGCAGTAAAACTAGAGGGAAATAAATATCACAACATTGTTCCGCTTGTTTCCGGCACAGAGAAAAACCTTGTATTAACAACTATGTACGATAATCAACGAAAAGGAACCGTACATATCTTTATAAAAGACGGAGACAGAACTGTTCCTGTAGAGTCCATCACGGTAGCCGGTATTCCTCCTGCAAAAGCAGGAGAAACAGATATTAATGTCTTTTGCGGGGTAAAACCGAGAAACCGGCTCTACATAGAAATATCTGTAAACGACGAAATCAGAGTAGCAAAGGTAATAGGATTAAACAGATACATTCCCGGAAAGAGTGCACGGGATAAGCTGCTGCTGGCATTACTTCTTTTATTAATTGCCGGAATTACTTTTATTTCTTTATATACCAATAAGCCAGCTAAATCGGCCGGGCTGGTGCAGGAAGTGCAGGCCATTCCAAAGCAGGCAACACAGAAGGTGCAGGCCATTCCAAAGCAGGCA
>QNBI01000292.1 GCA_003641675.1 Spirochaetota bacterium
ACTAAAGGCAGTCTTCTTAAGGCCCATAAAATTTTCATGAACAGTGGTAACTGGGAGTATCCTCTTTTCGTCTTTAATAATGGAATGGATAATTACAGATACAGCCTGTGCAATTGCATAGTATGTTGAACCTTTTGCATTAATAATTTTGTACGCAGCCTTATGAACATAGTCGGAAGCGCTATCTATAATTCCCCGAATGTTGCAGCTTTTACCGCACAAAGGACAGTAATCCAAAAGCCTTATTCCGCCTATAGTAATTAAAGACCATGCAGGGAAAGATGTATCGCCGTGTTCCCCAAGGACGTAACCATGGATACTTATAGGGCTTATACCGCAGGTTTTAGAGAGAAAGTCTTTAAGCCGTGATGAATCCAGAACCGTGCCGGAACCGATGACACGCGATTTCTCATAACCGCTCTCTTTCCAGGCTGCATAGGTTAAAACATCCACCGGATTTGTAATAACAAGAAGAATTCCTTTAAAACTTGTACTCTTTATGGAATCAAGTATCTCTGTTACAATTTTTATATTGCGTGAGAGCAGTTCTACACGACTCTCGCCCGCCTTCTGCTTTGCACCTGCAGTTATAACTACAATTTCCGCATTTGCACATGCATCGTATTCAGCACTGTATACCTTTCTGCTCCCCCCCAGCGATGTCCCGTGTAGAATGTCCATTATTTCTGCTTCCGCTTTTTCTTTATTATGATCTATTAAGGCAATTTCCGAAGCGCCCCCTGTAATGGACAAATTATACGCAAGCGTAGCGCCGACAGATCCTGCTCCTACAATGGTTACCTTTCCTTTTTTAATTTCCGTCATATAATCTTCCTATCTCCCCGACTCGACCGGGCTAATTAATTTGCCGGTTAAATTCCCTGTTTAGTTTCCACCGGGAAACTAAACTAATCCGCCTGGCTTATTTAAGCAATATCCATTACATTTATAGTATTGAAACTTACAAATGCTAATATAATACCCTCCAGACCCATGTTTTCCAGAAGCATTACTGCAGCCGCCGGAGAGACACCAGCTGTTTTTATACCCCCGGGCATCTTTAAATATCTTTAAAGACTATTAACTATAAGTGTGAAAAAACTTCCTGTCAAGGAAGGGCCGTAAAACCCGGACATTCCTTTTAAAAAAAATATTAGTCAAGAAACAGAAATCTTAAGAGCAAAGTTTTTAAAAGATAAAAAATTCCATTCCTAAAAAAGTTATTTCTTACTTATTAATAAAGCAAAAATTCGCATTTTGCGAATACTTTTCGCATTTTGCGAAAATATCAGCACCAAAAACCCACAAAGGAAATGGACTAAAAATACTATGCAGGCTAATTATTTAATACATAGGCAATAATGAACCTGGCAATCTATTAAGGTTTTACACTTTCCTGGCATAAAGATTGCCGTTGCTACGCTATTAATGATAGCAGTTCCTTTGCTGATCTTTACTGCGTTAATAACGCATAACCTTTTGTAGTTAGAACAAATAAATATTTTCCAGAAAGAAGAAAAGCTTCTTTAATATCTTATTTAAGTATATCTTCCGTCTCTTCTTTGGAGAGAAAATTCATGACAAGGGGCTGTGAAAAATCCTCCTGCGACTGCTCCCATGTTGAATAGATGCCTTCTTCCGCTACCAGTGTAGAAACATAGCGGCTCGCCCCCGTCCCGTAGGGTGAAGTAAATATCGGAAGGTTTACAGAGAGACGCTCCACAACAGGGAATTCTTCCTCCGTAGAGAATGCAAGCCCCCCTATCTCCTCACAGGAATATCCCCGGGGCCTCTTCACAGCGTTCTTGTGCTCTTCGTACTTCCTGACAGATTCTCCCCCGTCGTAAAATATAAGATATATCTGCGGCAGGTCCTTTAACATTCCCGCTGCAGGCACTTTTAGGAAATCGGTAACCCTTGTCATAGCGACATCCCATGTATAACCCCTGGGGAAAAATGTAAAATTAACCTCTTTTATTCCCCCTGTTTTTCCGTCTCTTACAGCGTAGCCCGTGTTAGAACTCGTCCAGCAGAAGGGATGAGTACAGAACCCAACAACTGTATCCCCGTTTTCTCTCTTAAAACCGAAAGGATCCTTTATATGAAGAAAATTGGAATTATTCGAATTAAGAAATAGTCTGATACTTTCCGTCATTAAATCCTCTACCGATTCTCCCTGGATAACATCCACACTCCATACTCCTGTTCCCGGTTTCTTAAATTCTTTTAATCCTTCAGGATAATCTATTCCGCCTTTTTCCGTGGATATATAGAAATCCACCCCGTTCCCGGAATTTCCGCCTCTTATATCCAGCCAGGAACCTTCTATGGAGATAACTTCTTTCCCACCGTAGCTTAAATCTTTCTTTGAAAAAGATTCAACCTTTTTAAAGCTCTTTCCTCTGTCCTCCGACTTAAATACTGCAAGCTCCAAACCTCTTGTGCCCCTGCCGAGACCATAGCGTGAGTCACCTGCATTTCTATATCTGCCGCTTATGTAAAAATTGCCGGATTTATCCTCAACTATATTGCCGCCGCCGAACCAGAAACCTTCACTCCGCTCCATTGGCTCAACAATAACCCTCGCCTTTTTCTGGTTTATTAAAGCTTTGCCAAGTTCTGTAAGCCTCTCTTTTACCTTTTTATCAATTTTTAGATTAGAAGTTTCCATTAATCTCCTCCGTAAGCTATTTTATTGCACCGGCAGTTAAGCCGCCTATTATATTCCATAGAATTCTTGAGGTACTACAGCCGTCTATCCTCGCCGACGCTTCAATATCATCCGGAATTGTTCTAAAATACGTGGACATTATCCATACACCCATGGGCAGAAATAAACCAGTGTATATTGTTCATTCGGCACACCGGGAACCTTTAACCAGTCCACTGTAATTCCTTGATTCTGCTGCTGAAACTGGTTAATAAGTGACGGTATTACCTTGCCCACTTCTCTCGGCGAAATGGCTAACTGGATTTTAACCGGCGCTGCTGCAGCTTTTTCCCCGGTTTCCTGTTTACCTCCTGCTATTACCGGAAACGCGGATAACAATAGCAGCACAGCAAGGATCGACAATGATTTTAGCTTTTTCATGTTTACCTCCTATGAAACTGTTTTTTATTGTTCCAAATAAGCCCTCTCTGCGTTGAATTACAGTAAAGGCTTATGTAGGAATACATAGCTATACCCTTTAAACCCGCATCCTCATGGAGAGGCAAAAAGTTTAAAGGAACTAAATTGGAATGGCTTTGTTTTGAATGCTCAAGGTATTCTTTTTCCACCATATTGGAGAAATACGGGTTTAATCGATTTATCCTTCCCGTAATTACAATTTCCTGCGGGTCGAGTATTGTAACAAGATTAAAGAAGGCTCTGCTTAGATAGAAAGCCGCTTCGTTAAGTTTGGAAATTATAAAATTATCATTTTTCTTAATCCCATCCGAAATAAAATCCATAAGTTTGTTTCTTGATAACGGTTTTTTAAGGCCAAAATGTTCTACAAAGGCTTTGCTTAGTGCAATCTCCGATGCCACTGTTTCAAGACAGCCCTTTCTGCCGCATCTGCAGACAAGAGGTTTATCCGTAATATACATGTGCCCGAGGTCGCTGGCATCTCCTCGCACACCTTTGTATAAACTGCCGTTAATTATTATCCCGGAACCTATTCCGCTTCCTATATAAACATAGATAAGGCTATGCAGACGCAAGCTTAGTTTCTCATAGTACTCAAACATAGCCATAGCCTCTATATTATTTATCTTTACTACTTCCTGTAACTCCTGTGAAAATGCTTTTTTAAATTCGGCCATTATAAAATCATTATCAAAGG
>QNBI01000293.1 GCA_003641675.1 Spirochaetota bacterium
AAGGCGAATGTAGATAAATCCATTTTGGTTCCTTTTATAAACTTACTAGAGTGTATTGGTTTATGCCACCTGAGACTTGTCGTCAGGCCCGTTACACTCCATAAATTTATTGCTTGGTGTACTATGTCAGATTCGAACTGACGACTTAGCCCATCAACTGGGCCGGCTGTAGCCACTTAGCTAATAGTACATGGTAAGGTGCAGACGGGTATTACCCATCCAGAGGTACAGCTATCAACAAGGAGATACTATACTTACTACACTTTTGCCCTTAGAGTTGTTATACATGCCTTGTTGTTGCCGGTATTACTAAGTTAGCTATTGCTGTGTATCTGCGTGGTGTACCTTCCATGAGTCGAACATGGATCTCTCCCTTAAAAGGAAGTGCTTTACCATTAAGCCATTGGTACATAGGTTACCGAGTTATAGAGTCTCGGTTGAAGTGTATCGCCTACACGATGTTTTAGCTATTACTTCCATTAGCTGTATTCTCTCTAGGCGGAATCTGGCCCTGCACAGTCTATTAACTCTGTGACTAACTCTCAATCCCAGATTAACCCGGGAGGTGAGTTCCATCTTGAGCACTTGCAGCTCTTTTCGGTTACCAATAATGGGAATTGAACCCATCTCTCATGAATGAGGTCACCAGTCCTGCTCGTATCGGTATATAGTGAAGAGACGGGGATTCCAACCCCGATGATTACACAAGTGCATATGCCTAGGCGGTTTTGTGTAACTGACAGCTCTGTCTCCTCATACGTGCTACACTAGGTAGTAGCCACCGTTCCAGGCCTAAGCACGAGTGATCAGCGAGGCTTTCCTGTATTAGTATTGTTAGAGTGCGTTTATACTAGTAGCACTTAGTGACCTTCCTAGGATTCGAACCTAGATCTCCCAGGCAATGCCTTAGGTATGTTAACCGCTTATACTAGAAGGCCGAGCTCCTACACTATGGCAGTAGGTGCCTCCACATGCCAAGATACGTGGTCAAGCTTTGCTCCAACATTTAAGGCTGTTGGCACCTAAGCTATCCATCAACTGCTTCTTGCTGATGCACTTTACATATTTTTTAAAGCGGATACAAAACCTCTATAGATTTATACGTTTAGGTATCTATTAGACCGGGGTGTAGTAGATTTACCTCCACTCCTTTACAATTTCAGTACTGGGTACCTTAGCGGGAAGCGAAGCATGTTATAGAATCATAGGCACTTATGCTACTCCTATGGTTTCTACTTACTATATAAGTGTCGTTGTTTAAAGTCCTGTAGATAGACTTGGTACCACAGGGCTGACATTGTACAGCCAGTACATCATAACCGGTTAAGGGCTGTAGCTGCGGTATGTGGTCATCGTGGCTGGATTCAAACCAGCATACTTTTAGAGTACAGAGTTATTGGTCATCACGATGTAGTAGCTTACTACTGGATTTGCACCAGTAACTTGTCCTGCCTCAGAGGACTTCTGTACCCATAAGAGTTATAATATGGCACATGTTTTCCTAGTTAAACTAAGTAAGCGTGTAGTTAGTAAATGGGCGGAGATTGAGACTTGCACTCATAGTAGCTATTTAGTGCACATTATTTGCTACTGTCCCCGCAGTCGGGTACAGGAACTATACCTGTTATATCTCCGCATGTTGGACCGATGTTTGTTAAAGCAGTTTAATCGGTTTCTCTGCTATTACTACTCTCTATTTGAAGTCCTGCAAGAAGTACATAACACCCCTCTTGATTCTTCACTTTGTCTATTTATTAAACGCCTCTCAGGAGTCTTTGCGTTGTACTCTTATTGAATGTAGAGACCAAACATAACTATGATTAAGTCCATAGGTAGATTCAGGATTCTTTTATATACCGAATTCCCTAACCATCGGTCTTCATGGTGAGTTTAAGGCCATCTCAAGGCCGCTTGGCTAACGGTATTTGCGAATTATCTTAAATATTTCTCTACGATCAGTGATGCTGTAAGTACCTTTACCAGTGCCAACTAGTGTAAACGCAGTAAAGCCATGGTTGGCTCTAAAGGTCTCTTTGACGCGATTACCATTAACAGTATTGAGGTAAATCCAGGGGTAGTTACCAGTTAAGGTTACTTCTATACCGATGGCTTTTAACCTTTCTACGAATTTATTTATCATTATAGTCCTTAGTAGTAGTTGCCGTCTGGTGCTAATTCAGCTCCAGAGCTGTAGGTGCCGTCAGGAGACAGTTGAGGGGTACCAGAGGTGTATGAGCCATCAGGCGCTAGTTGAGGGTTGCTGCCAGTATACGAGCCGTCAGGGGCAAGGTATGAGGTGTCACCACTAACATAAGTACCATCAGGTGCCATGGTGTAGCTATCACCGGACACGTATGACCCGTCAGGGGTCATTGTCACATCGGCTAGTAGTAGGGTTGCCAGTAATAGGGATAGTAGTAGTTTCATATTAGTCCTCACAATGTGCGTATTCGGTGAACCTGCCCAAGTAAGAGCAAGGATAGTCAAGTACGACTAAGGCATGTAGTAGCCACAGTGGTAATAGTATAGGAAATAGTACGATAACTGCAAGAATTAGCAGCATTTCATAAATCTCATGTAACATAGCTAGTCCTTTTGTTGCCACTTGTTGCAGCCGAAGCTTGCGGATACCCTAAGGCTTACTGTGTCTATAAATGATTGGTGACTAATGGTTCTACAGTACCCCTCGTCGTAGTAGGTACAGTTAAAGCACGTACGTGACTCGAAGTCATCATAGATATCATGTATAAGCTCGAGAGCCCCTTCTTGCAGATTATCCCAGCTGTCTTGTACTTTTGAGTACATTTGTATTTCAGCCATTGCTTCATCTTTAGTCATATCAGTCCTTTTTAAATGCTCTACGAGCTAGTAGTTTATCCAGTAGTCTCGAGTCAGCTGACGATGCAGCTTCTATCTGCTTATGAAAGCTAAGCTTCCAGTAAGCAACTTGTTGCTTAAGGGTTTCTACCTCAGAAAGTATAGTATTTACAGGGTTTACTGGAGGTTTAGATACGATGCCAGATAGTTCCTCTAACTTGAAGTCAGAGTACTCTACAGCATATTGGTGCAGGAGAGTGGTGAGTT
Source organism: Spirochaetota bacterium (assembly GCA_003641675.1). Classification (GTDB taxonomy): domain Bacteria; phylum Spirochaetota; class Spirochaetia; order SZUA-6; family SZUA-6; genus SZUA-6. Next base: position 3,085 of record QNBI01000293.1, read on the forward strand.
CTTCTCTAGTCATTATAACTTTCCTGAGCCGTTGCAAGTAGTACAAGAGTAGTAATCTCCAGTACCTCCGAATGCACATTTTGAGTGCTTTTCACCGGTGCCACCACATGAAGTACAAGAGGTACTTGACGGTTTTAGAGATTTTAGTACTTTTAGTACCGCTTTTCTTTTGAAGTTACCACTTTTAGTTTGATGTTTAATTAAAAACTTAAGTGCTTTAGTCTCTGTCATATTAGGTTCCTAGTAGTGGTATGTAAGTAGTATCAGGTAAGTATTTACGAGTAGTACTTAGTTTCTTGTAAGTCTTAACAGGACCATCTCGTAGCCACTTAGGTGAGAAGATGTCTGCTAATTCAGTAGCTAGTGATAGCTTTTCAGTTAGTAGTTTAGTGTTTAAGGCTCTAGTCTTTTCGATGTCGATGTAGAAGCCGAAGCGAGTTTGCTCGGCTATGATAGTTGCTGCTTTATGCTCAATATCTACTACTGCTTCTAGCGGGAAGTTTGGCTTCTCTAGTAGGAATAGTAGTAGTTGTACAGTTAAGTCAACATCCTGGTTACAATAAGTAGCCATGTCTTTAGTCATCTCAGAAAAGTCTGAGAAGTCTAGTTTAAAGTCACCCAATCGTTGACCGAATGCCTTGAGAGAGTAGCCACCCCATAAGTCTTTATCGATTCCTAGTTTAGGATCTATGGAGAATAGGTCGTCTTTGGAAAAGATGATCTTGGAGAGGAT
>QNBI01000294.1 GCA_003641675.1 Spirochaetota bacterium
ACCTCTTTTGTACTGCATGCTGCAGTTCCGGGTACTATGGGAATTTTACCCTTAGCAACACTGGCAACAGCTTTAACAACATCCCTCTTTTCTTCTCTTAGCAAATTCGGGAATTCTCCTGTCCCGCCTACAGGCATTAATGCATGCACTCCATTGGATACAAGAAATTCTGTGATTTTTTCAACAGCTTTTAAATCTACCTGGTCATTTTTATCAAAGGGGGTTACTAATGCAGGTATAACACCTTTGATATCCTTTCCCTCTTTCATTTTTTCCTCCGCTAAAAATCTTAATTTTAAAGGCTCATCAATGAGTCTCTGTACCCGCAACAGCAAGTACCAAACTAATCATCAAACAGATCCTCTTTAAGATCATAGATATGATGAAACATTTCATTTTTCGCAGTCTCCGGTTTTCCCTTAATAATCGCTTCGTATATTGCGGTATGTTCTTTCTCATATTTTAAGATATTGCCCTTTCTCATAGCCGCTCTGGATTTCATTGCCTTCCAGTGAGCCTCTTTCATCATAAAATTAAGGCCGGAAAAAACTACAAATAGCACGCTGTTATGGGCACACCTCCCAACAGCCAGATGAAACTTTCTATCCTCTTCCATGTAGTTTTCCACATACTCAGGGTTTTCTTTTGTCCTTCTGCCCGCAGAGTTAAGATTTTCCAGCAATACTTTAAGCTCTTTCTTTTCTTCTTTAGTAGCGCGCTCTGCGGCAAGAGCCGCAATACTCGGCTCCACTTCCAGCCTGGATTCAAATATCTCATAGGCGCTGTGGTCCTCTAGAAGAGTCTTAAACAGTTCGCCGTCCATGGAACCTTCCGAACCGTCGGCCTTTATGAAATTACCCAGCCCTCCTTTGGATTCCACTATGCCAAGCAGTTCAAGGGCGCTTAACGCCTCGCGGATACTGGCCCTGCTTGTTCCAAACTGCTCAGCAAGTTTTCTCTCCGGAGGGAGTTTATCGCCTACTTTAAATTTCCCGTCGCATATAGAATCTCTTATCTGTTTAACAATCTGGATATAGTATTTTTGAGGATGTACCTGATGAAACATACTCTCGCCCAATTCCGCTCTCTCCAATCCTTTCTACAGGGTAAAAACCGTCACATCGTTTTACAATCGCAGGCCAGTTCCTTTTAATTTCATTCTTAATTACCTGTACAGAAAACCCACCGCCAAAACCATGTCGAAATTGCCCGGTATTTTGGCATACTGGTCTGACCACCTGACATCTAATTATACATCTATAATCTTTTCTGTCAACACTTTTATAAACTTTTTTAAGAACATATTGACAGACACCTTAAATTAACCTAAATTAATTATAACGTAATACGTTAAATTTATGCAAGGTAAATTTTAAATAATTATCAGATATCAGGAAAAGAGGCATGAAAGTTAAAGAAAAAGAGCTTTTTAGAATAGGCGAAATCGCAAAAAGGGCAGGCGTTACAGCTCGCACAATCCGCTACTACGAAGAGCTTGGCTTAATAGATACTCCTACACGTAAAGGGGCTTCGCACCGTCTCTACACATTAAAGGACCTTAATGCCTTAAAACGAATAAAACAGCTAAAAAATTACGGCTTAACCTTAAGTGAAATAAAAGAGATTTCCGACCTTGCTGCCACCGACCCGACTGGGCAGAAGGGCAAAGCAAAACTAATAGCCAGCTATATAAAGAAGAGACAGGAAGCTTTAGAGAAAAAAAATAAGCTGGAAGAGTATATTAAAGAACTCGAATGGCACATAGAACAACTTAGAAATGTAAAGAATTTCAATGCATGCCCCGGGACGGAGTGTGCGGAGTGTGAATTTGTTAATATCTGCGAGTTTGCAGATATAAACCCGGGAAACTAAAAATCAATGTATATAACAGGATGAAAATTAGACTTGTTTATAGGAGTAAATAATGAAAGCTGCTATTCTAACAGAACCGAAAAAAATAGAAATTCAGGATGTGAAACGCCCTGCAATTAAAAGCGGAGAAGTTCTTGTAAAAATTAAAGCATGTGGAATCTGTACCCTTGAACAGAGACTCTATACCGGGGATATAAAACTATTTTACCCTCTTATCCCCGGTCATGAAGCCTCCGGTGAAATAGTAGAGATTTCAGAGGAGGGAGTTCTCTCCGATTTCAAACCGGGAATGCGCGTTGCCCTCGACCTTGTGAATAGATGCGGTGAATGCTACTACTGCAGAACGGGGAAATCCAACCAGTGCATTAACAGATTTAAAAAGGGACAGCAGGTCCTCGGAGGTTTCGGCGAATATATCGCTGTTAAGTCCAAACAGATATTTACAATACCGGACACGCTAACATACGAAGAAGCTGCTTTTTCAGAACCGGTTGCATGCTGTGTCCACTCATTAAAAAAGATAGACCTAAAGCTGGCAGAAGATCTGCTCATTATCGGAGCGGGCCCTATGGGACAGATGCACCTTCAGGTAGCTCTTGCTATGGGCGCACGGGTATTTGTTTCCGACCCGGACGCAGACCGGCGCAAACAGGCAGTTAAATCCGGAGCTTTTATGGCTTTAAATCCGGAAAAGGACAATATTAAGGAAATAATAGAGGAAAATACAGAGGGCCGCGGAGCAGATGCATGCGTAATTACAAGCCCTTCTCACAAAGCTCTGCAAACAGGAATAGATTCCGTATCCAAAACGGGAAGGATAAATATATACACATCGTACTTAGACGCGCCCGTTTTGCCGATAGACGCAAATACCATTCACAGATCAGAGAAACTTATTACAGGAAGTGAGGGAAGAACCGAGTATGATTTTCTAACCGCTGTTCGACTTTTATCCTTTGGAATAATCAACGTTAAACCCCTTATAAGCATGAAAGTTCCGATAACGGACATAGACTACGGATTCGAAAAGGCCATGTCCAGAGACACCTACAGGGTGATACTTATTAACAACGGTAACTAAAAAATTATGATACTTGTTTATGATATAGGAACTACATCTGTTAAAGGCGCTGTCTTTAATATAAACGGCGAAATGCTTGCCCGGGCTGTTTCACCTGTTCGCCTTAAAACAGGTTCCAATCCTCTAATAAATGAGTGCGATCCTAACGGGTGGCTTACCGCAATTGGAATTATAAACACCCAACTTGAAATTAAAAAACTTCAAAGTGAAAATAGGGAAAAAATCCGGGCCATTGTAGTAAGCGGCAATGGTCCTACTCTTGTTCCTGTCAACAAGAGGGGTGACCCCCTAAACTATGCATTAACATGGCTCGACAGAAGGGCAGTAGTTGAATCCGAAAGCATATCGAAAATTACAGGCGATTATGTTGACCCTTCTTTCTTTCTTCCAAAAGCCTACTGGTTTTATAAAAATAAAAAAGCCCTCTATAACAAAACAGAACACTTTTTGCCCTGCCCAGATTTTATAAACTACTTTTTTACGGGGAACGCATTTGCGGCTCTTCCAGGAGACGCCTTTAAAAAATATATGTGGGATCCCAAGGATGTGGAAATTCTCGGAATGGACGCCAGAAAATTTCCGGAATTTATACGCCCAGGTGAGAATATCGGAAAAGTGAGGAGAGAGGCAGAAGAACGTTTGGGCGTTCCTGTGGGTACACCGGTCATTACAGGAGGCCCGGATTTTGTTATGTCTCTTCTGGGCACCGCCACAGTTGTCCCTGGGAGGGCATGCGACAGGTCCGGAACATCGGAAGGAATCAACCTCTGTTCCGACATACCGGTAAATGACAAAAGGCTATTATCACTGCCCCATGTAATAGAGGGGCTTTACAATATCTCAGGAATTATTTCAACATCTGGC
>QNBI01000295.1 GCA_003641675.1 Spirochaetota bacterium
ATAGTATCCGACAGATACCCTTCCAGCTCAGTTTTGCCGGTCGGGTCATTCTTAAGCGCATCGAAAAAAGCATCCGAGTCGGCCTCACCCTCTAGTAAATCCAGAGCATCGTCTGTATCCATTTTTTTAAGGTCCGATGCCTTCGGAACGGATGCCTTATCCAGAGCGGAAAACAGGTTAAATTCGAAAAGCTGAGTGCACCCCAGCAGAGCTGCCGTAAGAACAGCCGCAGTTAAAAATACCTTTACCTTCGCCATACAGAACCTCCTGTCTATATTAACAGTTCATTTGCAGTTTCATTATGAAAATCTATTTATAAGTATATACCTATCCTGTGAAAAAACAAATTTATTTAAACTCTGAAACAGCAACAGTATCTATCTGCTGTTTATCAATTCTCCTTCGCATATTTCACCGGCTTTTAATATTTTAACTCTAACTAAAGACCTCTGCTTAACAGTCTCCGGCCAGGGCTTACCTGTACTTTTATTTACCTTAACCGGGAGATAGTTTGATGTTATTCCGCTAATACCTGAATTATCCATAGATTCAACAACTATTTCAGCCTCTTTTCCTTCCCATAAAGCTGCGTAATTTAAAAAAAGTTTTTCTGAAAGTTTTAAAAGACTGTGAACCCTCTCGTCCCTCTCCCTTTCCGGAACACGGTTTTTAAAAAAGACAGCTTCCGTACCCGGACGGGGTGAATAGGGGAAAACATGAAGCCTGGAAAATGCAAGTTCGTCAAGAAGATTGTAGCTATCCATAAAATCATTAACCCCTTCACCCGGAAAACCTGCAATAATATCCGCAGCTATAAAGGGATTCTCTTTAGTCTCCCTGAGCATGGCAACAGAACTGTAAATTCTATCTCTGTTGTAACGCCGTTTCATAAGTTTTAGAATTCTGTTGGAACCTGACTGTACAGGAATATGGAAATGCGAGCATATTCTCGGATCGGAAAGTATATTTGCGAGTTCTCTGTCTATTTTTTCCGGCTCAAGGGATGATATACGCATCCTTATAGATACATTACTGGAGAGAATCTTTTTAAGGAGGCACTTAAAATCACACCCTTCACTTGAATAGGATGCAATATTTACACCTGTAAAAACAACTTCTCTGTATCCGTTTTTCTCAAGCTCCTTTATGTGATTCACAATATGCCCGGAATTAAGACTCACAGAAGGTCCGCGCGCAAGAGGGATCCTGCAGTACGTGCAGTTGTAGTCACAGCCGTCCTGAATTTTCAAGAAAGCCCTGCTGTGAAAATAGTAGCTGTTTATCTCATATCTAAACCTGTCTTCCCTGTGCCCGGAATTGCTCTCAAGGAACTGAGAAAACAGCCTTACCTTTTCATTGAATTTAAGGTTTTTAAATTTTGCAATACCCTCTGTTTCTCTTATAAAGAGCGGAAAGTCGAGAAGCAAATCCTTTTTGTGTTGGTCAATAACAACCACGTTTTTCCCTGTACTCTTTAGAATTTCAGGGTCGAGCTGCGCATAACATCCTGTGGCAATAACAAGGGCTTCCGGATTTTCCCGCGAGACCCTGCGCAGCCATTTTCTGCTCTTCTGATCACTCTTAGAGGTTACCGTACATGAATTAAGCAGAAATAAATCGGCGTTTTCATTTGATTTCACAATTAAAAAGCCCTGTCCTCGAAAAGAGGAAGCCAGGGCTTCTGTTTCCATCTGGTTTAATTTACAACCAAGTGTATAAAAAGAAGCTTTCATCCCCCCTGCAGTTTCCTCTGAACCCGGGATTTGCCTGCAACAGCCTCCGACAGTGTCGGGTTGAGTTTTAACGCCTTTTCATAGGCATCCAGAGACCATTTATAGTCCTTTGCCATTTCTCGTGCATAGCCAAGCCTTGCCCACCAGGATGCGATATTGGGAAGTAGATAAAGTGCTGTGGAAAGTGAGATATCTGCGTTATTGTACTCTTTTAGCAGAATAAAACATTCGCCCAAAAAGTAGTAGACCTTTTCGATTCTCGCTCCTGTCGGAGCTAAAGCTGTGTATTCTTCAAAATACTTCAGGGCTTCCTTTGTCCTTCCTAAGTAGAACAGGGCCTCTCCTGCAATCTCTATCACCCTGTTGTCATACCTTGAAACTTTAAGGCCTTCCAATGCTGCAGAGAGGGCCTCTTTGTACTGTTTCATCCCGATAAGGCTCCATCCGAGTACGGTGTAGGAATCCATTCGGTTGGGCATTTCTTTAAGCTCTGCTCTGCACACCTTTACAGCTTCGCTGTAATTCCCCTGCTTGTAGAGTTCAAGAGCATCCGGCTTCTCCTCTGCATAGATAAAAATAGCGGTTACTATTAAAAATACAGAAATAAAAACAATGCGTTCTTTATTTGCAATGTTCATTTTGCTGTTCCTGCTTTTTTGGTTTTCATTTTACAGAGGCCGTTAAACTCACAGCCGCTTTCTATAACAAGGTCCGGTGTAGTAATGTCACCCTCGACCTCTGCCCCGGAAAAAAGCTCAACCCGTGAATGTGCAACAATATCACCTTTAATTCTGCCCTTGGAGGAAACAAGGTCCGCCTCTACCTTTGCCTCCACATTGGCATTACTGCCTATATACAGATCCCCGGAAGCTCTAATTTCACCTTTAAACTTACCCTTTATCATTAACGGTTTTTTAAATTCCAGAACACCCGAAAAATCTATATCATCTGCTAAAATAGTATCGAGTTCATTTTCGTCTATGTCATTAATTCTTATTTCCGGCATACCTTTATGTTATCCTCCAAATTCTCAAGTGTCAAGCACAGCAGTTATCGAATATCGGTCCCCTCAAGCAGCTTCATAATTTTATCCAACGACTTATGAAGTTTTTTACGCATTTCCCCTGTATGGGGGTTGTACCTCTGGAGATCAACAAAGAGCTGCCACGGGTCGTTGCATGTCTGGTTCATTATCTCGAGAAGCTTTTTATACCCCACTGTTGCAATCTTAGATTCTTTAAGTCCAAGGTCCGCTATTACTCTCCCGAGGTAGTGAGTAATACCCTGAGTAAAAGCCGCTTCTCTGTCATGTTCGTCCGGGCTCATTCTTAGAACACTCAACCCTAAACCTGTAAAAAAGCTGTGCCAAAAATTATATTCCGCATCTGCATTCCGCAGAGGCCACAGGATCATAGGCAGCCCACCGAGACTTTTTTTTCCGGAATCCGGACCGAACATAGGGTGTGAAGCTATTACCTTTACTCCTGGAGGCAGTACTTCTTCCATTACCCTGGCCGGATATACTTTTACCGAACATGTATCCACAATAACTGTCCCCGGTTTAATCTTTTTTGCCACTCTTTCCAGAACATCCCGCAATGCAGATATCGACACACATAGAAAGATAGTATCAGCCTTAAGGACCTCATCTTCGGTTACCCTTATTACATTTTTCGGGGTTATCCTTTCCGGGTTTCGAGAGTAGCCCTTTACTTTAAAATGTTCGGACAGCAATCCCGCCCAGAAAGCCCCAAATCTGCCGAGTCCGTAAACGCCTATTTCCATAATTTTTCACCCAGTTTACATCAAGTAAAAACGGTATGCAAGCAGTGAATAGAAACAGATTAATCTTTTCTTGTATATAGTTTAACTTAAATAAACATTTGACTATTTAGCATTTTATAACCATAATTAAATTAATAATACAAATAATATTTTAGGAGTTGCACCATGAACTTTATGGAGGAAATGCGCAAAAAGGCGCAAAGCAAACCCGGCAATCTCGTACTTCCCGAAGGTACGGAACCACGGACAATTCAGGCCGCCAGAATATTAATG
>QNBI01000296.1 GCA_003641675.1 Spirochaetota bacterium
ATGAAATCTTAAGTATACTTTTTATGTATGGCTGAAGTAGATAACTATTGGAATGAAAAAGAGAAGAGTTTAAGACAAAGAATAAAGGGTAAGTATCTTTGCAGGTATCTAAGTGGAAGCATTAATATAACATTTCCTCGATGGGGGATATTATTTTTTACACAGAGTTCGCTATATTTTGAAAGTTACAGAAATGAAAATTGGCTAAGCATTTTAAGCTTTGGTAAAAAGAATAAAAACACCGAAGAAGTCTTTTTAGAATGGCCTTGGCCGGAAATAATAGAAGCAAAGCTATTAACAAAGCCTTCTTGGTGGAAACTGATTAGTATTCCGAGGGGACGAATATTGGATATAGAATATAAGCATGAGTCTAAAAGAACTATAGAAAAGAATATATTTTTGTTAACTGACAATCTAGAAGAATTAGAAATATTTATTAAGGAAAGATTTACTCAATAAGGAGAAAAAAATGATGGAAAAGAAATCATTACACAGTGTTTGCAGATGGACTTTTAATGCGGGCAAAGGTGGATTTGTACCTGCAGATATGCGGCCGGCATGGGAAAATAATAATCTAAGTACTGCAGAAATGATAAAATTAGTAAAAAAAAGAATAGCTCCAAGAATGCCTGATAATGTGGAACTTGGTATCGAAATGCATTATGACACAGAGGTTAATGAAAAAACGGCACCAGAAATTGCTGATATTTTGGCAGATTCCAAAATATATCTGGCTATGATAACTCCCGGAGCACACAGCCATTTTGCCTATGGAGGAATAGCTTCTTTGGACCCTGATGAACGAAAAAAAGCCGAGGAATTCGGTATGCGTACTGTTGATTTGGCATACGGTCCTCTTAGAAAAGCATGGCATCCAGAGGTTTCAAAATGGCCCTCTTATATAATATGGAATGGCTCTTTCGGTTATGATCTTGCAACTGTCGGAGTGCAGCAAATGTATCAGAATCTTAAAGAAAGCATAGCTAAGCTGTGCAAATATGAGGAAAAAGAGGGAGGGAATCTCCATTTTTGTTTTGAACCGAAACCAAACGAAGGTCATCCCGCTATGTTAATACCAACGGTAGCAAGTGCTATACTCTTTTGGAGAAAGTTGGAAGAAGAATTCAATATCACCCGTAAAAAGAAAGGCGTTAATAAGGAGTTCGGACATTCTGAGATGATAGGGTTGGATCATATTTATGATAGTGTAGAGGAACTTGATAATAATGCCATGGTGCATATGCATTTAAACAGCCAGGGTTACAATGACGGTATTATTCTTGGCGGCCCGGGAAAGTATGACATAGATCATGGGACAAGGGTGAATGGGATGAATATTACAATAGCGGCCTTAATTAAAAAAGCTGGTTATATTAGATGGAAAGGACATGATATGCAGGTGCGTCCCTATGATAACGAGGAACAGGGAATAGATAGGGTTATTCGGAGCATATTAAGCTGGGAGGCTTGTGAGTCAGCTGCAAGTCGACTGGATTCTAATCAGCTAATGAACTATCTTTCAATGCGTGAGACTGCAAAGGCAGAAGACCTTATGAGAGAAGCCCTTGTAGATGCAGAAAGAACTTTTGATATTTTGTACAAAAGATAATTGTTCAATTAATGTGGTTCTAAGTATTTAGTTTCTATTTCAGGATACTTTTTTAGAGAATCGATAAAATGCATTAGCGTAAAATAGGGATGGCGAAATATTATTCTAGGGCCGGAATATTTCATAACCTTTTTAATTTTTTCTCTCATTTTCCTGTTGTAACAGTGTATTCTGCATTTGTTACATGCCGGTTTATTTTCACCATAGGGGCAGTTATCTATTTTCTTTAAGGCATAGGCTAAAAGTTCTTTATACTCTGCACATTTTTCTGCGTTGGTATAATTAAATTGTCCGCAGTATATATCTATCATAGCGGTTAGAGTTTTCTTTTCTCTGCGAATTCTTGGATGCTCTTTCATTTTAACCGTTTCCTTATAATATTTCAGTGTAATATAGTTAATTGTTCTTTAATTTTCAAGACGGTCTTTTAAAACGGATATGCTCGAGAGAATATCTGCTGGAGTTATGGTTCGGGAAGGGCTATCGTGTTTTCGTTGTAAGTCTGCTTCCCATCATATTGAGTTTGTATTTTCTAATAGTTTCCGGCATAATAAAATTGCCGCTGCGCGATGTAAAGTAAAGTGCATCGGTGGACACTGTACTATACAGGCGCTGCACTGCACGCATCTTTCTGCACCCGCTATTACAGCTTTTTTTAATTTTTCTTCTATTATAAAGCAGTTTCTGGGGCACACATTTACACAAGCACTGCAGCCTGTACACTTTTCTGTTTCCAGCACAACTTTTAAAAGCCGTTCCTCCTGAAAGCCGCTTTTATATATCGGCGTACTTCCCATAAGATCGATGTTGACGAGCAGCATAATGGCAAGGGAAACAAAACCCCACCGGGGAAGAATGGAAACTGAAAACGTTCCGGCCGCGGCAGTATAAAGTATTATCCCGAGCATAAAAACTGCCCAGGATGCTGTTACTGTAAAGACAAGCATCTGTTTCCAGAAAAGAAAAGTTAACAGGGTGAGAATAATAGAAAAGGGGAATGCCCACATAGCGGCCATTTCAAGCCTCTGTGAGAAGGGGAATTTAACCATACGTATATTAGCATTCTTGCTGTAGCCTCCCCGGACAAATCTGGGAACATCACCTGCATAGACCGGCCCCCAGACAGTATGCCATCCTGTTTTTTCTCTAATTAACTCCAGGCTCAATTCCGGCAGCTGCAAACTGGGGCGGGATAATCTTTCTGTGATCTACAAGGTTTTCAATACCGTTTGTTGTTAAAGCAGAAATTACCGGGTGGTTGGTAGGGTGCCCTCCTGTAAATGCAAACCAACCATTTATACCATGGCTGTTTGCAATGAGAAGATAGCAGTCTGTTCCTGTTAACGCCTTTTTTACCCGCTCTACTGTAACTGCATAGTTGCATGTAAGAAAAACAGGCGAGGTTTTATCGGGGTTTGTAATTGTTCCTGTAAATATATATGTGACTAGTAATAGCGGAATCCTAAAAAATGCGTATATAAAATGTTTAATAGTAGTTTCCGGTACTGCTTCAACTGCTATTAATAGAAACCCAGCCGGTTTTATTATTCTCTTAAGCTGTTTTAATGTAAAGCGGATTTTATCTCTGCTTAATTCGGAAAAACATAGCCCGCTCACAACGGCGTCATAACTATTTTTCTTTTCAGTTTCCAGTTCTTCTGTACCCATCTCGCAGAACTCTGCATTTTCTTTTAATTTTTCTCATATTCTGCTGCTCTTAAGGCACTTTTCGGCAATTTCGAGCATTAAAGGATTAATATCTATTCCCTTTACCTTTGCACCTTTTTCCGCCGCACGGATAGTGAAAAGCCCTGTTCCGCATTCTATGTCGCCCCCTGCCTTTTTAAAGATAGCTTTATTGTAGAAAAATGCAACAAAGTGCTGTGTTAATGGGAGAAAGTATTTGTGACCATTGTATGTGCAGCCCTGTTTAACAGCAGGCGGAAACAGGTCGTTTAGCTTGTTTGTTTCATATACATCGTCTATTGGTGCAAGCTGACCTGCATCTACAATAAACTGAACCCTTGCTCCTGCCCAGTAAGAAAAGAGGTTCGGCGGATTTCCGCCTGCAAGCATGACTCGAATACTTGTCTTGAATGCCTCGTGGTCTACTGGTGTCGCGACAAGGTTGTACTGTGGGTTTTCTTTGTTGAACTGTTTCACA
>QNBI01000297.1 GCA_003641675.1 Spirochaetota bacterium
CATGGTCCTCCTTCCAGGGTAAAAATCGAAAAAGAGCTAAATCCGTTCCTGCAGGAAAAACTGTAGAGAACTTTATAATTCTGATGATTTAAAACTTTGAAAGAAAGTATTTAAACCGCGCCGGAAGAGAGGCTCTAAAAGTCCGTGCAATTCTGTCTCCGGGCAGCATAATGGATAATTTATAGGCATGAAGCATTAATGTTGCATCCGGATGCAGTCGATCTTTTCTTGAGTATAGGCTGTCGCCCAGTATAGGACAGCCTATATAATTCATATGCACTCTAAGCTGATGTGTCCTGCCTGTTTTTGGTTTTAAAACAATAAATGAGTAATTGTCCGTAAATTTAAGAACTTTATATCTTGTTAGAGCCTTTTTCCCTTCACTTTCCGTTCCGCGGAAACGTTTTCTGTTGTATGGGTCACGCGTTAAAAACGCAGAGACCTCTCCTTCGAGTTTCGGTGGTGCTCCTTTCACTACGGCAAGATAAGTTTTACTTACTCGCCGGTTTCTAAACTGGCGTGCAAGAAATTCCTGGGTTTCTATGTTTTTTGCAACAATAAGTACCCCCGAGGTATCCTTATCCAGCCTGTGTACTATACCCGGTCTCGGCAGTGGCATTCCGTTCATCTGTGATTTAATACCTTTATAATGGAATAGAAGGGCATTAACCAGCGTTCCCGAATAGTTACCCGCAGCAGGGTGAACTACCATACCCTGAGGCTTGTTAATTACAAGCACTTTGTTGTCTTCGTATATTATTGAAAGTGCAATATTCTCAGCTTCAATATCTAAAGATGGCGGATCCGAATAAAAAACAGAGACTTTATCCCCTGCTCGGACATGCCTGCTTAATTTTGAATCTTTTCCGTTAACAATAATTTTCTTTATTCGCAGTTTTAGCTGACTTCTCGAGCATAACCCTATTTTTTCCGAAATATAAACATCCAGTCTCACATTTCCGGAAGATATACCTTTAACACTGTCTCTAATTAGTTTTAAACTACTCTTTATCATCGTCCTGTTCACCACTATTTTTGTTTTCGGTTAATTTTCCTATAAGGTAGTCTGCAACAGCTACAGCAATGGAAAGTGATACTGCACTTACTATTATTCCGATATTCTCTGCACCATTATACGGCACAGCATCGTATGTTCTAAAGGGCCATGGACGATACGCAGATTGCAGGTTATTGGAAAAATAACGGTAAATATCATAAAACTCATAGGATAAAAACATGCTTAACGGAAATGAACCAATAAGAATAATCTCTCCGCGCCTTAGATCCTGCATCCAATCGGGGAATTCATTTTTTTCGTAAGGAGCGGGTACAGGAGCTTTTGCTGTTTGCCCAAAACATACACCCGCAGAAAAAAAAATAAGAAAAATTATTAAGAATATCCTGAATTCCCTATGCAATGACATCCCCTGGATAAGTACCTTTAAAAACTATCAGCGGCTTCCAAAAAGTGCAGTTCCTATTCTTAATAAATTAGACCCTTCCTCTACGGCGATTTCATAATCCCCGGACATTCCCATCGATAGTGTGGTAAAATTTAAATCGGCATAGTCTTTTTTGGTTTTTTCAAACAGTTTTTTAAGAAAAGAAAATGATTCATGAATAGCTGTTTTATCATCGGTTAAGGGGCCCACTGTCATAAGACCCATCGGTTTAAGACTGGTTAGTAATAGTATTTTGTCCAGCGTTTTAAAGTAGTCACTTTCAGCTCTGAAACCATGTTTAGATTCTTCGCCCGAAGTATTAATTTCCAATAGAATTTTCATCGTCCTCCCGATTTCTTTGCATCGTTTATCCAGAGCTTTAGCTGTTTCCATATGATCTATCGATTCAACGCATTCAAATATCTTTACAGCTGTTTTTGCCTTATTGCGCTGTAGATGGCCTATTAAATGCAACTCGACAGGTTTATCTAACTGGATGTATTTCTCATAAGCTTCATATACCCTGTTTTCGCCGAAAAGCTTTAAACCTGCAGAATAAGCCATACTTACATACTCTAAGGGGAAAGTTTTAGTAACTGCCATGAGCCTAATTTCATCTTTTTGCCTACCCGCTTTTACCGCTGCTTTTCCTATATTCTCATAAATTGTTTCTATATTGTTTTTTAATTCTTTAATTTCCATTCAGGAACACTCCATATTACTATTATTAAATTAAATAAGTTTTGTTTTTACCATTTAAAATTAACTACCGGCGGATATGCTTTTTTAATTGCAAGTGCAAGCGGGATACCCCCGGCAATGCCTGCAATATTCTGAATAATATTACCGGGCAGTTCTGTTAATGCCGCTCCCAGTCCCACTATAAAATTTTCAGCAAGGAGATAACCCCCTGCCATTACAACTGTGCCGGCGATAAAAGCCAAAGTCCATGCTACAATTAAATTGGCGGTAGAGGAATTTTCACCGTAAAAATGTTGCACTATAAGCCCTATAACCAATCCTTCAAGTCCATGAACTGCAAAGGAAATAGGTGCCCACTGGGAATAGCCGCTTAAAATATCCGCCAAAGCTGTTCCCAGGCCTCCCGATACAAGAGCGGAAAAGGGGCCGAAAGTTATGGCAGAAAAATATATAGCTACATCACCAAGATTAATATATCCTCTTGTAGGAGCTATCGGAATACGCACTGCAATTGTAAAAATAGTCGTAATTGCCGTTAAAATTGTGACTGTTGATATTTTAAAGGCAGAACTTAAAGTATTTTTACTCTCCATCTTTCAAATCTCCTCATTAGAAAGATACTATAAATAATTTATAAAGTTAATACTAAATCTTTTTAAGGAATAAAGTAGAAAATACGGCAATTGTCAAGATGCTAAGTAATATCATATCCGGTACCGCAAGCTTAATGCTTTTAAGTTTAAGATACGATGTCCTTCTGTTCTTTCGTCCTATACCCTTTTTTTCAAGAACCATTGCAAGTATGGGTATTTTCTTTATTGAATATATCAGAACAGAAATTAAAACAGGACGTATGTTCCTTATTTTCGTTATAAATGTCGCTTTTCTCTTTTGTATATAGGATTTCCTTAGCTTATGTGCATCTACGACATTTCTATAAACACTCAAAATATAAGGTATATACCTGAGAGAAATTGTTATAACAAGAGAAAGATTAAAAGAAAGTCCGAACCACCGAAGCGACAGTATCATGTTTTCCATACTTGTGGTTTTAAAATACAGAGTAAATGATAATGTTATGCCTGTAAAACGTATTGCAAGGCGAAGGGCATCCATAATTCCATTATGACTAAAAATAGTTTTTCCGGAAATTATAAGAATAGGATTCCCCGTTCTGTTAAAGAAAGGTGTTATAAATAATACAAGAATTAAAAGCGGAAGTATCGCCTTTAAAGAGTTTAATAATGAATTAATCCTTGCCGTTACAATAAGGAATATCATGATAAAAAGGAGAAAAACAGCAAGTATCGTAATTGAAACAGGGAAAAAGAAGAATATAACAAATTCCGCAAGGGCAATAAGTTTAGCGCGAGCGTCAAATTTATGGATAAAAGTGTTTCCCTGATAATAAATATCTTCCAGCATTAGCGAATTTCCCCTCTTTTATCCTTTAATTCTCCATTTTCCATGTACAGTAAACGGTCGGTAAGTCTAATTACAGTATCCATATCATGGGAAATAACAATTAATGCACTGCTTTCAGAGTAAAGATTCGAAATAGTTTTTACCAAATCGCCTATTGAAAGTCCGGAATCTGCCTCATCCAGAATTAAAACAGGACGTTTTAA
>QNBI01000298.1 GCA_003641675.1 Spirochaetota bacterium
GCTGCTTCACGATATAGGAAAAGTCGCCATGGACAACTTCGCTCAGGATACATTTCAGCTGGTACTGAATGAATTAAAAAACAAAGAGGAGCCTTTTTTTAAGACAGAACAACGTGTTCTCGGAATTGACCACTCCCGTGTCGGCGAGTGGGTTGCACGCAGCTGGGAACTGCCGCTGCTTACAGTTGTATCTATACGCCACCATCATGAAGAACCGGGCGCCAGAAAGGGCTTTAATCTTTCACAGGATAATGTCGTAGATATAGTTGCTGTAAGCGACTGGCTTGCAATTACAAATTCAATGGGAAACAGCGGTTCCAGTATAGCAGTGGAGCCTTCTGCAGAAATATTTTCACGGGCGAATATTACAAAGGAGCAGGCTCAGGCATTTGCAGACAGGTTAAAACCGGAAATTGCAAAGGACGCCGCAGAGCTGGGCATTTAACAGCCAACTACTCTGCAACGCGGAATCCTATATATCCGCACCTTACAGGGTCTTCGTCTATGCGGAAACTCACCCTTAGTGCTGCCGCGGAGGATATCCAGCTTCCCCCTCTTATAACAATATAGTCACCCGACGAAGGTCCCCGAGGGTCTGTCTGTTCTTCTTCGGAGTAGGAGCTGTAAAAATCCGCAGTCCATTCAAAGAGGTTGCCTGCCATATCGTAGAGACCGTATCCGTTAGGCTCAAACTGTCCAACAGGCGTTGTGCCGCGGAACCTCTTTGCGAGATTTGCAATAGTATCGTTCATTGTATCCCCGTTTGGATACTTCTTGCCGGTGAGTCCGCCACGCGCTGCATATTCCCACTCTGCCTCTGTGGGAAGCCTTTTCCCAGCCCATTCTGCAAAAGCTTTCGCCGCATAGTAGCTTACAAAGCCTACAGGGTGGTCATCTTTTCCCTCCGCATATTCATTGCCGTCCCAGTCGTCTAAATATTTGCCGTCATGGTACTCGGGGTTTATTCTATCCTTCTGCCACTCCGGATTGGAGAGCACAAAAGCCTTGAAATCACTGTTGGTTATTAGATAGGATCCTATTTTAAACGAAGATAGGTTTACTTTATGAACAGGCTTTTCTTCTGCTCTTCCATCCTCAGAACCCATTATAAAACTTCCTGCAGGAATATCCTTCATCCGGGCATTGAGCCTTTCCAGCACCTCTGTCTTTAGGTCTTCCGATTTTCCTGTCTGTAAGCTAGGCTCCGCTGTAGATTGCACGCCTGCTGTAGACTTTGTTTCCCCTGTAGATTGCATGTCCCCTGTAACCTGCACCTCCGGTAATTCTAAAGCAGCTGGCGGTTTAGGGACGGCTTTCTTTGTATCACCCGGAGAAACTGTTGGCCCTGTATCCACTGCGGGAGGAGGAGCTGCCGCAGAAATGTCGGACATATCATGTGCGGGAGACATCGGAGAAAGCGGGCCTGTGGAAACCGTCGGAGGCGCCGCAAGTGGAGAAAGAGGCGGCTGAATCCCGGTAGCATATCTTGCAGGCTGCCACCCCGGAGGCGCCTTACCGGTAGAGAGAATATAGTTTACAATCTCACGCAGACTTCTACCGGAGGGGGTGAAAATAGAACCCATGTCCTTTGCAAAAGCAGCGAGTTCATAAGAGTCAGCACTCTCTATGTAGCTCCTTAAGTCATTTAATATTCTTACCTTCCTCTGAAGAAGAAAATTTCTCCATTCAAGCTCCTGCAAATAATCCATATTTAAAGTTTATGCGGTTAAGCAACAATAAGTCAAGAAAATTATTTCCCTATATATGCCTTTATTCCGTTTACTTCAATTATTTCACCGTAGTACAATCTGTGATAATCCTTAAGTGGATATTTGGAATGTATCGAAGCCTTTAGAAAATTGGACGGTTTATAATCGTCAAAATATATTTTCTTACACTCTATAATAAGTTCGGCTTCGTCAAAACCCGGAGACGAAACCTTATTAGACTTAATAGGTGTTAACCCTGTTTCTTTTATTTTGTCTACATCCCGTCCAGAGTATGTACCACAGTACGTTAAAATATCCTTAAAGCTATCCGGTAACAATGAAACAGTAAAATTATCGTACTTCTCCATAAAACCGTAAGTGTACCTCGTCGGCCTAATTACTACCGCAACATAAGGTTTACTCCACATACGCCCCATACTGCCCCACCCTATAGTCATTACATTAAAATCTCCGCTTTTAAAATCGCCAACCGCAAGCAGAAAAGCCCTGCCGTCCCAGACATTATAAACAGGTAAGACAAACTTTGCCATTTCAATAATTCTTCTTTTAAATTCCATTAATCATTTCCTTACATTTTTTTAGAATTTGCTTTTATAATTAAAAATAAATGATTATTCTTCTACTGTAAATGATATTATAAATAAAACAGTGGGGTTCCTATGTGGCAGAATAATAAAAAGGTCCTAAGCGAAAACTATTTTATCCACACATACGATATAGATAAAAATCAGATTGCATCTGTACAGTCTATCTGCAGATTTTTGCTCGATTCGGCGGGAATCCATGCCTATAAACTCGGTTTTGCCGTTCCGCAGATGTTTAAAATGAACCTTACCTGGGTTCTCTCCAGATTTTCCGTTTCTATGAAGGCCTACCCTGAATGGCGTAATACCATCACGGTGCAAACCTGGCCTTCGGGGCTGGATAAACTCTTTGCCATGAGGGATTTTTTAATCTTTGATGAAAACAGGGATGTAATCGGTACCGCAAATAGTGCCTGGCTTGTAATAGATGTGGAATCAAGAAGGCCTGTCCGGCCGCAGGTAATATTTAAGGATGACAGGACTATTTACAATACACACATCTCAGATAAAAAGCTTATTAAGCTCCCCGGGGTAAGGTCCGGAAAAGATACCGTTTCCGGGCAGAGACGCGATTTTACAGTAAGATTCAGCGACCTCGATATGAACGAACACGTTACAAGCATAAGCTATATAGATTGGATTCTTGAAACCATACCGGAAGAAATACGAAACAGCCGCATTATAAAGGAACTGGAAATTAACTATCTTTCCGAATCAAAATACGGAGACAGCGTTACAGCTCTTTCGGAACAGGATACAGGCATTCAAGAATCAGACAATTTACGAACATTTAACCACAGCCTCTTTAAATCCAAGGGCCCAGAAGCCGCAAGGGCAAGAACATCATGGGTAAAGACAGCTTGACATGCATGTTCTGCCTTCATACTATTTTATTAAAAATTGAAAACCATTACTACAGTACTACTGTTTTTATTCTCCTCTTTGCCGCTCACTTTCAGCGAAGAGATACATATGCTCTACATGGCGCAGGCAGGGTATCAGCCTGCCGACATACTCGGCTGTGCAGGTTCCTTCCGGAAAAAGACAGGAATCACAGTTAATCTTCACTTTGCTCAATACGAAGACCAGTATAATCTCATTCAGCAATCTGCAGAAGCATCTGCCGCTAAGTACGATATTATTTTACTCGAATTAATATGGACAGCAGACTTCGCAGAAAGGAATATTATAGACCCAATTCCAGGCAGTCTTGAAACAAAAGTAAAAAAGGGCATAATCCCGGAAATATACAGGGCATTTTATTACAAGAACAAACTCTGGGCAGTTCCATTTCTCGCTAATTTTCAGCTCTTTTATTCAAATATGGATTTGCTCCGTAAGACGGGCTTTAACAGCCCACCTGCTTCACTCAAAGAAATGTTAAGTATGACTTCTATAGCTAAAG
The DNA here is from genome assembly GCA_003641675.1 of Spirochaetota bacterium. Taxonomy (GTDB): domain Bacteria; phylum Spirochaetota; class Spirochaetia; order SZUA-6; family SZUA-6; genus SZUA-6. The sequence continues at coordinate 3,720 of QNBI01000298.1, forward strand.
AGAAAGGAATTATTAAATATCCCCTATTCGATTCATTTAGAAAAC
>QNBI01000299.1 GCA_003641675.1 Spirochaetota bacterium
ATAATGGATGAACCCACCGCGGTTCTTGCCCCTAAAGAAATAGAAGAACTCTTTAAAACACTTAAGGCTCTTAAAAAAGCAGGGAAATCTATTGTTTTTATCTCTCATAAGCTGCATGAAGTAATGGAGGTTTCCGATAGGATTGTTGTATTGCGGAATGGAGAGGTAAGGGCAGAGAGAAAAACCAAAGATACTTCTACGCATGAATTAGCTAACCTTATGGTAGGCAGGGATGTTCTTGAAACGCTGGAGCGTAAAAGCATTAAACCAGGTGGAGCTGTACTGGAAATTAAAGACCTAACTATACTTAATGAAAAAGGCCTGGAAGCAGTTGAGAAATTAAATCTCGTTGTTCATAAAAATGAAATCGTCGGTATAGCCGGAGTTTCAGGCAACGGACAAACTGAGCTTTCGGAAACGCTATTTGGTATTAGAGAACCTGTTTCCGGGACTATTATATTAAATGGTAAAAAGCTGCAAAAAGGAAGCCCTTCTTCTGCCATAAAAGGAGGAATGGGGAGGATACCGGAGGACAGGATAGAAACAGGTCTTATGATGGATCTGTCTGTTGAGGAAAATATCATACTGGAAAATCATATAAAATCGGATTTCCAAAGCCATGGCTTAATGAAGTTTAAAGAAATTCATAATTATGCGGAGGGATTAATTAAACAGTACAAGGTAAAAACTGCCGGCAGGGATATTGCGGTTAAGAGCCTTTCCGGCGGAAATCTGCAGAAGGTTATTCTGGCGAGGGAACTTTCCGGAGCGCCGTCTTTAGTAATTGCTTCACAGCCTACACGGGGGCTGGATGTAGGAGCTATGGAGTTTATACATGAGAGGCTGCTCGAAGAACGGGAACGAGGTGCAGGTATTGTTTTAATATCGGAGGATTTAGACGAGGTATTTTCTTTAAGCGACAGAATAGTTGTTATGTACGAAGGAAAGATAATAGGTGAAGCCTCTATACAAACGGCATCGCGCGAACAGATAGGACTATGGCTGAGCGGAGTGAGTAAATGATGAAAATTAGAATAATAAAAAGGCCGCCTCTGCCCGGCTGGGCTAAGGTTGTTATACCTATTATTGCTATTGTTGTTACACTTATGCTGGCAGCTATTCCTATCCTTATAGCTAAGGGGAATTTGTGGAAATCGTACTATTATCTCTTTTACGGGGCTCTTGGAACGAGGTTTAATATCCTTGAAACCTTTGTTAAATCAAGTCCGTTAATATTTACAGGTCTTGCAGTTGCCTTTGCATTCAGGGCTAAATTCTGGAATATAGGTGCGGAAGGGCAGCTCTTGGCAGGTGCAATAGCAGCAACCTGGATCGGTATAAGTATGCCCGGAGTTCCTTCGTATATCCTTTTACCCCTTATCCTGGTGGGAGGTTTTATAGCAGGCGGTGCATGGGCTGCGGTACCTGCAATTTTGAAAACAAAACTAAAGGCAGATGATGTTGTGACGACACTGCTTTTAAACTATGTAATGATTCATACTATGGGGGCACTACTCTTTGGGCCGCTTCAGCAACCTGGTTCCAGCTGGCCGCGTTCACCGGAAATTGTAGCTGCTGCAAAGTACCCGATTCTTTTTGCAAGGTCAAGGTTTCACCTCGGAATACCGCTATCCCTGGCTGCAGTTTTAATATTCTGGTTTATAAATAAAAAAACTATTCTGGGGTATCAGACAAAGGCAGTAGGAGTTAATATAAGAGCTGCAAGGTTCGGAGGAATAAATACCACAGCTGTTATTCTTGAAACAGCGCTTTTATCGGGAGGCCTTGCAGGATTAGCAGGAGTAGGCGAGGTGTGCGGGATTCAGTATCATCTTTTAATGGATATTTCGCCAGGATACGGGTATTCGGGAATTGTTATAGCCATGCTGGGAAATCTTCACCCGGTCGGAGTTTTTTTCTCTGCACTTTTTTTCAGCATTATAATAGTCGGAGCTCAAACCATGAGCCGGATAACCGGTGTACCGACTTATATTGCAGATGTTATTCAGGGAATGGCTCTGATAATTATGCTTATTGCTATTCTATTTACAGAATATAAGGTAAGGATGGTGAAAAAGTGATAAGGCAAATATTAGAAATATCATTTATAACTGGTCTGCTCGGTGCTACTTTAAGAATGGCGACACCTATTATTTATGCGACTCTCGGTGAAATTATTATTGAACGGGCGGGAGTTTTAAACCTCGGAATAGAGGGAACCATGTTAATGGGTGCGATGACAGGGTTTCTGGTAACTATTACATCCGGTTCGCTGTGGCTTGGTATACTAATGGCTGCATTAGTGGGAATGCTGCTTTCTCTCCTCATGGCTTTTTTAGCAGTATATCTTGGGTTAAGCCAGCATGTGTCCGGACTTGGTATTACCCTTTTTGCCACAGGTCTTGCTATGTTTATTTACAGGCTTTACTTTGGCTCGCCTACTGTACCGCCTACAATAAAGCCTTTTAAACCAATAGCTATTCCGTTACTATCCAAAATACCTGTAATAGGACCGAGTTTTTTTAATCAGTACACTTTAACCTACATTTCATGGCTTTTAATTCCGATTATTGCCATCCTGCTGTATAAAACCAATATGGGACTCAAAATAAGGACAGTTGGGGAGAACCCCTTTGCAGCAGACACTGTAGGTGTAAATGTAAACAGAACCAGAACTTTAAGCCTCATAACAGGCGGAGCTTTAATGGGTATCGGCGGTGCATTTTTAACAATCGCCAATGGCAATATGTTCCTAAGCGATGTAGTCGGAGGAAGGGGATGGGTCAGTATCGCTATGGTTATATTCGGCAACTGGGATCCCTTAAAAGGAGCAGCCGGTGCGCTTTTATTCGGATTTTTAGACGGGTTACAGCTTAGGCTGCAAGGCCTCGGGTTTAAAATTCCGTTTCATGTGTTTTTGCTGATACCCTATCTTTTAACGATTATTGCACTTATAAGTGTATCGAGAAAGGCGGCCTACCCTTCTGCGCTGTTAAAACCATACAGACGGGAAGAAAAGGGAGGCTGATATTTTATATTTAGAGGAGGTTTTACCATGAAAAAAATCTTAACATTTGGCATTCTTGCGATAGTTCTGTTGATTTTTACAGGCTGTGCAACAGCGGATAATGGGCTGTTCGGGTATATTGCAACAACCGATTATGTTAAGAAACAGCTTGCAGAAACTAAAAAGGCAACAGAAACGGAGCTTAATGCGACAAAGAGTGATGTGCAGGATGTTAAAAAAGATGTAGCGGATATTAAAGCTTTAACGGGCAAGGTTAGGGATTTGCTCGACGAAGTATCGCAGACAAAGCAGTCTACAGAGGAGCTTCAGAAACTGGCCAAAGCTCTGGAAACAAGGCTCAATGATCTTCCGCGTGAAACATTAACCCAGATGGTAAAGATACTGCAAGATTACCTTGCTAAATCCGGGACCAAATAAGGGTAACTATAAACCGCGGGAAAAGATAGTAACTTATAAAAGGACCTATAAATCACAGGCATAGACGCGATGGGTTTTATAAATTGAACTGTCCAGTGTTTTAAGGTCCTTAAGCATTAGGGTCGTTATTTCTGCAATCTGCGTGAGATCGGAAAATTTATACTTTTTACCTTCACTTTTTATTGTTTGCTCCAGTTTGTAGTATAGAACTGCATTGCCCCCCATTTTCTGAAACTTAGGTAATATTCCGGCACCATTGATAATGAGGTAATTAGTCTTACGCATCTCACTCGCAATATTTAAGATTGTCAGGGGATTA
>QNBI01000300.1 GCA_003641675.1 Spirochaetota bacterium
CCCATACCATAGTATTGTCTGTCCTTGCTCTCTGTCATGTTGTCAGTTACATCCCATTTGTCTCTCCACTCTCCATACATGAAAGAGGGGCCTGCAAAGATTAGACCCGTTAAAAGAAGCAAGGCTAAAATCAATATTAAAGATTTCATATATATACCCTCCTTGTATTAATATACATTACTATTATGCATTACTATTATAGTTAAAGAAATGAATTTTATAAAAAAATATGACAGTGTGAATAAATCGCTGTATTATCTGTATATTATTTATTGAGCTTTTAAAACGTTAAAATTCATTCCAGAGAGAGCTTTTAAGATGAGCTTAAGGTAAGTTCAAGATGAATTTAATATGAACTTAAAATGAGGAGAAAGTATGATACAATTTCAGGATGTTTCCAAGAGCTATAACAACGGAGAAGTACAGGCGGTTAAAAACTTAAGCTTAACGGTTGCCAGCGGCGAGCTGTTTGGTTTCCTTGGTCCTAACGGAGCAGGAAAAACAACAACAATTAAGATAATGACAGGGCTTTTAAAGCCGGATTCGGGAACAATCCTTTTAAACGGCATGGATATAAAACGCAAACCTCTACAGGCCAAAAGGATTATCGGTTATGTCCCGGATGAACCTGTGTTTTACGAGAAAATGACGGGGATTCAGTTTTTAACTTTCATAGCAGATGTGTTTGATATGCCGCAAGAATATAGGAGGAACCTGCCCGAACTTGCAGAGAAATTCGAAATGGATACCGCACTTGCCGATGTTGTCTCATCTTACTCCCACGGAATGAGGCAGAAGCTCGCTATTCTTGCTGCATTAATACATAACCCGAAAATCCTTATTCTGGACGAGCCGATTGTAGGGCTCGACCCGAAAGCTTCTTTCATGCTTAAAGAGACGCTTAGAAGTTTATGCGGTGAAGGGAAAACTGTATTCTTTTCGACACACGTTATGGAGGTTGCGGAAAAACTCTGCGACAGAGTCGGTATAATAAGCCGCGGTGAACTTATTGCTGCCGCTCCGCTTAAGGAACTAAGGGCCGAAGCCGGTGAAAAAAATGCAAGCCTTGAAAAGCTGTTCTTAGAGATTACAGGTTCTCTCAAAGAGGCAGGACAGAACTATGAACTCTAAGTTTTTTCTGCTTGTTAAAGGTATTATCCTCGGCACTACGAGGTTTTCCAGGGGAGGCATGAAAGATATGTTTAAAAAGGGCAGAAGGTGGGTTTTCCTGCTGGCTGTCCTTGGAACGGCGGTGGGCCTTGCTTCTGTTCTCGTAATGCTCTATTTTTTGTACGAAAAACTGTATTTAACCGGTTTGGCTCTCCGCACGCCTCAGCTTGTGATATTTTACGCTTTTCTTATAAGTTGGCTAATGATATTTGTACTTGGAATACCGATTATTCTTTCTGTTCTTTATTACTCCTCCGATACGCAGTTTCTTCTTCCCCTTCCGCTAAAGCCCCTGGTAATAGTATCTGCAAAAACAGCCATCGTCTACTTCTACATGCTTATCCTTAATTTTATTATAATTGCACCGGCTCTTTTTATTTATACAAGAGGGGGGCTTGCTTTTTTGCGCAGCGGGTCGGGTTTAGCCACCGGTCTTAGCATAGGCGCCGGCATGAGTTCCGGTTTCGGTGCCGGCCTCGGTTACGGTGTCGGTTTAGCCGCAGCCTGGTTATCGAGTATTATTTTTGGCCCACTCATTCCCTTGTCCATTGCGGCTCTGTTTGTACTGCTAATTTCCAGGGTTATAAATGTATCCCGGTATAAAACGGCCTTCGAAGTTGCAGGTATGCTTCTTAGTCTTGTGCTCATTCTCGGTTTCCAGGGTTTTTTATCCCGGGCAATGTCGGGCACAGGCGGCGGCAGATTTTTTTCACAGCTCAGCGATATTCCGGATATTTACGGGTCTCTTGCCGGAACAATTCCCCCTGTCCGGTGGTTCGCAGAAGGATTTACAGATAACGGCAGGCTGATGCTTGCCGCAGTAGTTCTTATATCTTCGGCTTTAATTGTTGTAACAGTTCTTCTGGTGCAGTTAAGCTATACTAAAGATTTTACAAAAAGGACAGAGGCTCAGGGCAAACAGAGGGCAAGAGGACAGCGTAAAGGACAGATAGAAACTAAAGTGCATCTGCATGGGAACGGTCTAATTTTAAGTCTTCTTAAGAAAGAATGGGCAATTCTAATCTCCAACTCCACATTTATTTTTGAAGCTTTTGGAGAAACCTTTGTTTTCCCTCTTATTATAGTGATATTTAAGTATATTTCTCCTAATAATGTAATATCTCTCATAAACCTCTACATTTCGCGGTCGAAAGCCTCCGGTCTTCTGGTTTTCGGTTTCCTTGCACTGTTCATGGGCATTAACGGTGTTTCATCTACAAGCCTGTCGAGAGAGGGGAAGTCCTTTTATTTAAGCCTGTCGCTTCCTGTTTCCGGTAAAACCCAGATCTCAGCAAAATGGCTCTTTCATATTATTCTCTTCTATCCCGCATATCTAATAGATGTTGTTCTAGTCTATGTCCTTTTTAATATACAGACTGTTGATCTTATCTACATTATTCCGGGAGGTTTTGCATATATAACAATTTCCTTTATTATTAATATATACTTTGATATAAAAAGGCCTCAGCTTAAATGGACACATCCACAGCAGGCAATGAAACAGAATATGAATGTGCTTGCAGGTTTAAGCTTTAATGTTATAACTATTTTAGTATTTGCCTTTCTTGCTTTCCTAATGATAAGGGGAGGTATGGATGTTTTAACAGCAGGAATTGTTATCTTAGCAGCTATTTCTGTTTTTGCAGTTGTTCTGTACAGAGTGCTTGCCGTCTTTGCAGAGAGGCAGTACTTGTATGTGCTGGAAATGGATTAGAAGCGTGCTCAAAAGGTATTTCTATAATCCGGCAGGCCGGTTTGGTTACCCTTAATCTGCGCTTCGATTTACTCTCGCGCTTAATCAGCAAAAACCGGCACAACCTTAAACTGCGATACATTAATTAACCCTAAATCTGTCACTTTAAGTTTTGGTATTGCGGAGAGGCATAGAAAAGAGAGTATCATAAAGGGCCTTTTATGGGTGCAGCCCAGTTCCCGTACTTTTTTGCGCAGAGAGATAAGTTCATCTACCACTTTTTCATAGCGCAGTTCGGATAAAAGCCCCGCAACGGGCAGGGGGAGGTCGCCGATTACTTTCCCGTTTTTAACCGCTGCAAGCCCCCCCTGTATTTTACTTATATGTTTAAATGCAGTATAAATATCCCTGTCATTGGTTCCCACTATTACTATGTTGTGCGAGTCATGTGCTACTGTAGATGCTATTGCGCCGTTCTTTAAGCCAAGTCCGTGAACGAATGCCTTTCCGATATTTCCGGAAGCACTGTGCCTCTCTATAACTACTACCTTTAAAATATCATTCTCTATATCGGGTTCTACACTTCCTTTAACAATACGGGCATTCTTAATAAGTTCGCCTGTAACAATCTGGCCGGGGACAATATCTATAACACGTATCTTTTTGCCTTCCGCTCTAACGGCAATATCCTCCTCTTTAATTTCCCCCGGGTTCATTGTGCTTCTCACAGATGGAAGTGTTCCGGAAAAACTCCAGCTCTCACCCCCGTTACGGAAAACGGGCTGGCCCTTTTTATAGACGGCTTCTATTGTTACATTTTCCAAATCGGAAAGAAAAACAAAATCGGCCCAGTAGCGCGGCTTTAAAGCGCCTATATTTTTTAAATTATAATGGAGGGCC
>QNBI01000301.1 GCA_003641675.1 Spirochaetota bacterium
AGAAACAGAAGAAGATTTACACCTTACCATGGATCTCATGAAGAGAGTAGAGTATGAGGATGCTTTTACCTACTATTACAACCCACGCGAAGGGACTAAAGCATTTGAGTTGGGCGATACCGTTCTGCACAAAGTAAAAATAGAACGTTTAAGAAGGATTATTGAGCTGCAGAATGAACTAACAAGAAAGAAAAAGATGAAAAAAATAGGGCAGAATATGAGAGTACTTGCCGAAAAATTATCAAAAAAAAACAGTTCGGAAATCCTTGCAAGAACCGAATTTAATGATATGGTAGTGTTCCCGGGCTCAGAAAAATTAATAGGTAATTTTGTTATGGTAAAAATTAAAAAGCTATCCGGTAATACGCTTATAGGAGAGGAGATACCACATGCCTAGGTTAATCAGTTTTCTAATTATTCTTATTATTTTTGCTGTCTTTACAGCTTTTAATCTTTCCAACAGAAGCGACGTTTCTATTGCTTTTTATACTTTTAAGAATGTGCCAATATTTTTAAGCCTCCTTGTTTCTTTTATTCTCGGCGCTCTATTTGTACTGCCCTTTACCCTGTTTAAAAAGAAAAAGACCGTTCTTAGAAGAGATGTAAAGAAAAAGAAAAAGGAGCTATCAGCAGATGGAGAAAAACAAATTCCGGAAATTAACGGCACAGTTCTTCAAAATGAACATAAAGATAAGGAATGAAAGAAATAAGTATATATAGATTAATACTATTTCTCATTATTCTGACCGCTGTTAAAATATACCCGGAAAGTTCTCTTTTAAATGATGCCCGTGCTGCTGAAAAAACAGGAAAATATGAAGACGCCGTTCAACTTTACAATAAGTGGCTTAATAAAAACATAGGTAGCGATGATTACTATGAAATACTTATTCATATGCTCAGCATTGAAAAAAATCCGGAGATGGCTTTAAAATTTCAAAAAGGCTTTGAAAATAAGATTAACAGCGAAAATAAAAGTGATTTCTATGAAAGGATGGCTCGAACGGAAGAAATGCTTGGTTACATAGACGAAGCAGAGGAATCCTATAGGAAAGCATGGCTCTCCTCCGGAAGAGTTAATTCTAAAGCTCTTCTTTCATCTGCCGTGCTGCTTTTTTCTATGGGCAAAAAAGATGCAGCAGAAAAGACAGCCAAAAAAGTTTATTCGGAGTCTAAAGATAACAGCACAATTATTAAATCTTTAATTCTCCTTGCAAGTATCTACGAATCTTCCGGCTGGGATGCTAAAGCGGAAAAACTGTTGTTAGATGTAAAAAAGAGGTACAAGAACAGCGAGCTCATGCCGGGTGTTCTTGCGTCTTTGTTTAAGCTTTATAAAAAAGAGAAAAATGCAGGAAAATCCGATCAAATATTTAAAGAACTGCAAATATCATTTCCGGATTCAATCTATTATGCAATTGTTAATCCGGATAACAGTAACATAAAATTATTTCCTAATCCCGGTCTCCTTTTTAATATGCCAACGGAAAGATCAGAAAAGGAAATAAAAACATACAGTGTACAGGCAGGCTCTTTCAGTGTGGAGGAAAATGCCATTTATCTGGTTAAGGATCTTAAAAGAGCCGGATTCAAAGCATACGTTAATGGAACCAGCATTAACGGAAGAAAGTATTTCAGAGCCATTATCGGACCAATTAACAGCTTTAAAGAAGCTCAAAAGGTTGTAGATAACCTAACCCAAAAGGGTTACAGCGGTTTTATAGTAAAGTAACAAAAATAAAATTTAGGCTAATGGGTTTTACTTAAATATTCAATCTGCTTTAAGCGGATACTTTTATCCGAAATATCTCTTATTCCACCAATATATATAGTAACTGGTGTCAGAGTTAAAAATCTTGTTATCTGTTCTTTCTCTTTTTCCTCTTTATAGTTAATTAGAAACGCCTTTTTATCTTTAACAATTCCATCTGTATCCAGAATTACCATTTCCAGTATATGCTCCGGTATTTTACCATTAATTGTATAAACTGTATAACCGCCGGAAAGTTTTTTCTTATTATCAATCCAATTAAAGTGAGGAAGTTTAAATATTATTTCCTGCTTTAAAGTTGCATTTCTGTAGACACCGGAAAGATGCAGGGGAAAAAGTATAATGCCGGGGTTGTCGTTTAAAACTAATAGTTTTTTCTGCAGCTCAGCAGGAAGGCGGATATACCTTTTACTTGTAAAATCCCAGCGGTCAGTTCCCTGTATGCTTACATCAATCTCATTTATTGAGCGAACTCTGACTGAGATTGATTTTTTTATTGCCGATATAGACTCATTTTCTGCAAGAATTCTTAATCGGTTATAAATACTCGAATAAGATTTAAGCCATATATAGTTTTCATCTACGCTTTTTGAATAAAGACTAATTTTCCTTTTATCAGGAGAGAAAGAAATAATCTCTGCGTTTTTACCGCTTTTTGTATAGTACCAGGGACCGCTTAAAAAATCCTCAAAGGTTTTTATATTCCCGCTTGTAAAGAGCTTTTCGAGCCTTTTCTCCTCTATCTTCTGACCAGGTATTTTAATCGTAGAAGATAAAACGTAGTGATTTTTCGGATATTTCCAGTAGTATGTAAGTTTTACAAGATCCATAACATTTTTTGACTCCGGATCATGGTTATACACAACAATTGGAAAGCTCATTCCATTTTTCTGACCCAGCTGGTAACTTTCCGACCTCTCTTTTTCCTGTATATCTATTATTCCATTAGATAAAATACTGCAGATATTTACGAAGTATAACCCGAGGCCGTTTGGTGAAGGTGTTTTCCGGAAAACATTCAGAGTAATTTCTCCATTTTCATTGGTTCCATGTAGAATAATTTCAAGATTATGATCTCCAACAATGTCTTTAATTGACAGAGTAAAATCGTGCGTATTAACTGCATTTGTTTCTGCCTCCCATGATTTAAAATAAATATTCCTAATCGGATCATAATCTATGACAAGAAGTCTTATGTGTCTGTTGGAGCCACCATTGTTTTTAGCCACTACAACCTGTTCATCTGTTAAATCAAGATCGAGATTAACATTTAATACTTCTAATACCCTTTCTTTTGAATCTAAGGGAATGCGTGGTTTTCTGTTTAAATTATTAACAAAATCATCTTCGCTGGCTTTTTTAGCAATTTCACTATCTTTATTTTCAACACGTGGGATAATAAGTTTTGCCTTTTTTATTTTTTCATTAGCATTTTTTGTTTTGTTATTACAGCTAATAAGATAAAACACAGGGAGTATTATTATTATAAACAGTATTATTTTCTTCATGGTGTATCATTATATAAAGTAAGGTTTTAATTTATTCAATACTGCTTTCTTTGTTTCTTCCAGACTTAACCTGCATTTAAAGCCTGCTGCTGTTTTATGACCGCCTCCGCCGAAACTTTGGGCAATTTCAGCAACATCAACGAGGCCTTTGGACCGTAAAGAGCACCTCAGCAAACCGTCAAGATTCTGTTTAAAAAAAATAGAGACTCGAATTTTTTCGCTTCTTAATGGAAAATTAATAATCTGGTCTGCTTCCTCATAAAGAGCTCCGGATTCCACAATAACTTCTTTGAGCATTGTCTGGACCGCCACTCTGTCATTAAAAAGCAATTCGAGGGTAGATAGCACTTTAGACTGGAGCAGAAGTGAAGATACGGAATTACTCTCGTACACCTTGGAATGTATATGGTTAGGGTTTACTCCGATAGAAACAAGGTCGCGCGCTATTTCAAAGGTTAGGGCTGTTGTTTTCGGATAT
>QNBI01000302.1 GCA_003641675.1 Spirochaetota bacterium
CGGATAAAGGTACAGAGGAAACTGTAGTTGCTACTGCAGGTTTTGAATCCGGTGCTTTGGGGCAGTTTGTCTGTTCATGGGGAATTCAAGGTGGGCTTGATATACGCGCTGAGATTTACGGAAGCAAAGGGACATTATTGGTGGATCATTCAAAAAATGTTAACGGGCTCATGTTATACCGAAATGAAAGCATCGGTGCAGCGGAGAACAAACCGCATCAATCTTCTACTGCAGGATGGTCTTACCCGCCGGTAGATGAATGGAATGTAAAAGGCCACCGCCGTGAAATACGTCATTTTATAGACTGTTTTTTAAATGGTACTGCCTGCAGATCCACTTTCGAATCTGGATATCGAGCTCTTAAGCTTGTTCATGCTATTTACAGATCTGCCGAAGAAGGAAGGGAAGTAGAGGTTGCATCTTGGAAAGCAGAATAGAAACTGTTAACAAAAAGGGCAAGGTAGGAATAGCACTTCTAAGCTTTGCACATTTTCATCAGTATAAATGGCTTGAAACATTTGGGGATGACCCGAAAGTCGAAATAGTCGGTTTTTGGGATGATGATATTGTAAGAGTTCGAACTGTCAAAAGGAAATATGATATTAGATATTTTAGCAGTGTTGATGAAATATTAAAAAAAAAAGAAGTATCAGCAGTTGCTATCTGTTCGGAAACTTCATTGCACAAGGGTTTGGTATTAAAAAGCTGTCTTTATAAAAAACATATCCTCTGTGAAAAACCTATTGCAACAACAATAAGTGATGCTTTGGAAATGAAAGATGCTGTGAAAAAAGCAGGAGTAATATTCCTTCAATCATCACCGCAGCGTCTAATTAAGGGTAACATACTTATAAAAAAAATCTTGGATAGTGGAGAACTGGGAAGAATAACTCATGTTAGAAAAAGGCATGGACATGGGTTCAGCTTAAAGGGTTTGGATAAGGATATGCCCTGGATTGTTACAAAAGAAAAAACGGGTGGAGGGGCTTATATCGATGAAGGTGTTCATGAGACAGACTTACTGCAGTACTACTTTGGCATGCCGCAGTCAGTTTATGCCGAATTCTCAAAAAATCTGTATGGAGAAGTAGAAAAGTTTGGAGTTGCAGTTTACAGATATCCGGATGATCTTATTGTTATTCATGAAGCTGCATGGGACTGGTTAGCAGGCGGACCCACTACTGAAATATACGGTAGAAAGGGTGTTGTAATAGAGAGTTTTACTGATTGTGCTTCATCAACAGGGAAATCATACTGGCCGCATTTAAGTATATTTAAGAAAGAAACAGGAGAGTGGGAAACTCTTGAAGATACATTTGATTTTTCAAGTGTTCATTCGCTTTTTCCCCGTGAATTTATCAGCATTTTAACAGAAAATAAAGATCCGATATGCACCATAGATGACGGCGTTAATGCTTTAACTATGGTAATCGGCGCATATGAATCGGCTAAAGAGGCGAAAACTATTAATTTTCCTCTGGAACAGGAGTAAAAGTTGCAATACAAGTGCTATTTTGGAGATATTCATAACCACTGTAATGCCAGCTATGGCCATGGAGATTTAGAAGATGCACTAGAAAATGCTAAGCTCCAGCTTGATTTTGTAAGTATTACAGGGCATTCCTCATGGCCTGATATACCGGATACCACTCCGGAATTGGAATCTGTAATTGATTATCATAAAAGGGGTTTTAGTAAACTTGAAAAACGCTGGGCAAATTTTGTTCAGCTAATAAAATCTTATAATAGAGGTGGCAGATTTGTTGCTTTTCCGAGCTATGAAGTACATTCATTAACAGAAGGAGATTACACAATTTATTTTAAAGATAACCTTAAAAAGATGTTTAAACCTAAAAGCATAGCGGAATTACAGAAAATAGTTTTAGAAGAGAGAAGAAGAGGAGGGAAAGCTTTTATTGTTCCGCATCACATTGGTTATAAAAAGGGATTCCGCGGTATCAACTGGGATACTTATAACGAGCATGCTAGTCCTTTAATAGAAATAGTATCAATGCACGGATGCAGTGAAAGCGACAATGCAGCTTTCCCATATCTGCACACAATGGGGCCACGAAACGGCAAAAATACAATGCAGACCGGCTTATCTATGGGATATCATTTCGGAGTTATCGGTTCAACAGACCATCACAGTGCACATCCTGGAAGTAATGGCTATGGCCGGGTTGCGGTATGGGCGGAAGAGTTAACGGAAAGTGCTATCTGGTCAGCTTTAGAAAACCGACGGTGCTATGCTGTAACAGGTGATAGAATCATATTTAATTACTCTGTTAATGATGCTGCTATGGGAGAAATAATACCTTTTGTAAAACAACGGGAGCATAAAATTTCATTAACAGCAGGTGATACTGTCGATTACGTAGAATTGTTAAAAAATAATACTGTTGTTAAACGCTATAGTTTTCCTTTTAATTCACATGATACTGGAGGAAAAGGCAGGTTAAAAGGAAAGCTTTTTATAGAGGTTGGTTGGGGTGAATACGGAATAAAACATAAATGGAATATCAAAATAAGAGTGGATGGAGGTCATATACTCGATGTTGAGCCAAGGTTTCATGGCAGGGATACGGTAGACCCCAAAATAAATTTTGAAGGCAATTATCGCTTTAGCGAATGGGAAAGATCCGGAGATGAAGTGCGATTAATTACCGAGACCTGGGGGAACCCGACTACATTGACAAATGCTAATCAAGGAATATGTCTTGAAATTGACTGCTCACCAAAGACAAAAATAGTAATGGATATAAACCATAAAATATTTTCAACAGATATATCTAAATTATTGGAATGTTCGGATTCATTCTATCTGGATAAATTTCTTTCAGCAGCAGTACATGTAAACCGTTTTGTCCTGGAAAATGAATACAAAAAAGAATTAACATATACCGATTATGATAATGGAAAGCGGGAAGATTTTTATTATGTCCGTGTAAAACAGTACAATGGGCAATGGGCTTATTCGAGCCCAATTTGGGTGAGGGGGCTAGAATAGATGAAAATGAATATTGTATATATCCATACTCATGATAGCGGACGTTATTTTGAACCATATGGATACCCTGTAAAAACTCCTAATATAATGAAACTGGCAAAAGAAAGTGTTACTTTTAGACAGGCTTTTTCTACAGCGCCAACCTGTTCACCAAGCCGGGCAGGGTTATTGACAGGAATGAGCCCTCATTCCTGCGGGATGCTTGGCTTAGCGCATAGAGGTTTCTCACTGTATGATTATAATTTTCACATAGTTAATCAGCTAAATAAAAATGGATATGAAACCGTGCTGAGCGGAATACAGCATGTTGCTTCTGGTAAGGAGCAGATAGGATATTCACGAATTTTAGGAAATAGTTCCTTTGAAATGTCTAAGGATTTTAACTTTGATACTGTAGCGTATGATGAATCTAATGCAGCAGCAGCAGTAGATTATATTAGACACTCAAAATCAAAAAATACTCCTTTTTTTCTCTCATTCGGTATGTTTAATACACATAGAATATTTCCTCCTGTTAACAAAAATATTAACCCAGACTATATTCGGCCTCCATTTCCTGTACAGGATACAAAGGAGAACAGAGAGGATTTCGCACGGTTCCTTTCCTCGATAATTACAGTGGATGCCTGCACCGGTTTAGTTTTATCTGCAGTTAAAGAAGCAGGAATAGAAAATAAGACTATTATTATATTCACAACAGATCACGGCATTGCATTTCCGGAGATGAAATGCACTCTCTAC
>QNBI01000303.1 GCA_003641675.1 Spirochaetota bacterium
GCGGTTCCTGCTCCGCGGCGCTGTCTGCATAAGCTTCGAACGTCCGACCGACTTCGAAGATGGCCTTCACTTCTTTTTCGGGGAGCACGGTTAGGTGTTTTCGGCAGGAGGCGACCCATTCCACCCCGAGTGTGTCCAAGGCATCCGCCGCTTCTTCGTATCGGGAGATGTTGGTCTGGTAAGTCTGCCTCGCTTTGCCAAAAAATTCCAAAGCCGCAAAATGGATCTCTTTGGTCCGCTCTGCCTCGGCCGCATCGAGCTGGGAAGGACGCGCGCGGCCGAGATAGGCATCGGCAAACAACTCGTACGCCAAACCTATCTTAAATACGGCTTCTAATTGTTTTTCTGGATCGGGGAAATCGTTCACTCTTCCATAGGATGCCAATACCTCTTTGAGCAACGTGCTCTTCCGGGACACGTCCTCGGCGAGACTATCCGGTCGCTCAAAGAGAAAAACCTGATACGTCTGAAAATTCATTTCGGCAATCCGGTAAGCGGCCTGAAGCGCATAGAAATCGTTCCCCTCTCCGCCTGCGGCTAGGATGGCATCGTTGGTTTTGAGCGCCTCATTGAATGCCTCTTTCGCCGAGGAAACCTCCTGTCTTTCGGCGAACAGATCTCCCAGCCTGTATCGCGCCTGCACGGCTCTCGGATCCATAGGGTGACGGGCGATAAACTCCTGATACGCCTCAATCGCCTGGTCAATTTGTCCCATCTTGACGTAAAGCTCGGTGTTCTCGAATTCGTACGCAAGCGCCTCTTCCGTTCCGGCATACTCTTTCGCATAGAGCTTGTTGATCTGGACGGCTTTATCCCAGTCTTTCAAGCGTTCAGTGTAAGCGAAGTTGAGACTTTTCAAAGAATTTTCTTGATACTCCGATTGCGGGTAGCTTTTGGCCAATTCCTCGTAGACCTCGGCGGCCAGTTCCCAATTATCCATTTTCTCGGTATAGACAACAGCGGCGTTGTTCAATGCGTCGTCGGCCAAATCCCCATCGGGGTAAATGGCCGCAGACTTCCGATAGGTATTGGCGGCTTCTTCCCACATCTCGGCACGCATGTACCGGTCGGCTGCATTGAACAAAGCCGTAGCCGCCGCCTCAGGATCCAGTTCTTTCTTGGCGATCCGTTCGTATTCCAGGGCGGCCAACGCGGGATCGCTCTGATCCAGCAACTTGGCCTGTTCGATCATCGCCCCCAAAGCGCGTTCGCGAGCGAATTGCTTGAGTTTTTCAGAGACGTTCAACGCCTGAAGTTCTTCCCCCCATCGTTCCACTTCGTCGTATTCTCCCTTTTCCCAATACGCGAGGATCAGGCGTTGGTAAGATTTTTCTCGGTAGGAACTCTGCGGGAACTCTTCGAGGATACGTTGACAGATGGAAACGACTTTGGCATAATCGCGAACCGTAAAATACACATCCGCTTCGATGTCCAGAATCTGGGAGGTCTGATCGGTTTTAGGAAAAAGCTGCACGTAATTTTCGCACGCGGTCACCAATTTCACCTGAGCCTCGGAAAGAGGCAAGGCAGGAATTTCCCGGCGAGCATGTTGAGTCGTATCCACGCCGGCCATCTCTTTGTCTGCTGCCGTCGAATCCGTCGAAGGAGATTGCATGATGGTATCCGCAACGGCAGTCTCGACGGAGGGTTCCGGTGTCGCCGATGAAGAAGACTGGGTGGTGTCGGCAACTGTGGCCCCGTCAAGTGTGTCCGATACAGAAGCCGCCGGTTTTTCATCGGGTGCTGCTGGTTGGGCAGATACTGTCGTCGAAGGAGATTGCACGGTATTCGAACCAGCAGTCTCAAGGAGAGGTTCCGGTGTCGCCGACGAAGGAGACTGAGTAGTGTCCATAGCCGTGTCCCCGATGAGCGTGTCCGATACAGAACCCACCGGTTCTTCATCGGGAACTGCTGATTGCGCAAACGAAGAGGGGGGCAAAAATAGAAAGGCCGTCAATCCTATAATACAAAGGAGACATTCCCCGCTCCTTCGGAGCCGACATCTATCCGTTCTTTTCATAAATACATCCTGTTCCCGGTTCAAATCCCTGAGGGATCCCGTCGGTGTTTGGAATTACTGAAGCAACTTTTGAGCAACAACGACCGCCTGGTAAGCGGCCACCTGCCGGTAGGAATCCTGATCGTATTCCCGGCTGACTCTCAAATACTCTTCCCAGGCTGCGTCATAGTTGTGAAGC
Organism: Spirochaetota bacterium; assembly: GCA_003641675.1. Classification (GTDB taxonomy): domain Bacteria; phylum Spirochaetota; class Spirochaetia; order SZUA-6; family SZUA-6; genus SZUA-6. Next base: position 2,199 of record QNBI01000303.1, read on the forward strand.
TCTTTATCGTAGATGGTGGCCAATTTCATGTTGATCTCGTAGGCTTCTTTGCGCTGGGCGTAATGATCCAAATAGCAATTGAATTTGTCGGCGGCTTCACGAACTTTGGTCAGATTGCCCCCAGCCTGCGCGTACGTGTACTTAGCCGCCTCCAAAAGACAGTATGCCGCCAGACTGTCAATTTCCTCTATCCGCTCAGGCGAAAATTCGGAGGCCTTCACTTTGGTCCAGGGGGCTGTGCGATTGTAATGAACGAAAAGCGCTTCGTACGCCCGGAACCCTTCTTCCGTTTCCCCCAGGCGTTGAAGATTGTCGGCCACTTGCTTTTGCACCCACGGCGCTCTGACGTAATTGGGGAAAATCTCTAAAAGTCTTCGATAGGCGTACAAACTGTCCCGGACGAACCGACGGTCCTGCCCTCCGGCCTGGAGATAAATCCCGGCCAACTCCTCAAGGATCTCAGGGGCATAAGGTTTCCCTGTTTGGGATTTCGCATAGGCTGCTGCCTTGTCCACCGCCTCGGTGGTCGCGGTTTGGTCGCCTTCTTCATTTAAGGCGGCGAGGCCCATCTCCCAGAACGACAACGCGATGTATTTCAGGGTTTCCTCCCGGAAATCCGGGTTAATGGCTAAATACAGTTTTTCATTAGAAATATCCTGGAGCTTGAACCAATCAATTTCATCTACAAGGAGCGTAAAATAGCCGATGGCCTCCTGGTACTCTCTGTTATTGAATGCGCACCAGCCCAAACGATAAAGAGCCTCCTGATAACGAGGACTCTGCCAGAAGGGGAGAATTCTCTTGTACGCGGCAATAGCCTGTTTGAAGTTCTCGTTTCCCGGCAGATCGGGCCGCTCGAAATAGTAGTCGCCGATCATGGTATAGGCGTCCGGCGTATTGACGGAATCGTTGGGGAATCGTTCCACCAATTCCTGAAAAGTCTGAAGGGCTTGTTCGAATGCCCCCTGTTTGTGGTAGGACCACCCTATGCTATACAGGGAATAGGCCGCCGTGTAAGGATCTTTCGATGATTCGGCGACTTCCCGGTACATCGCTATCGAACGGCTAAGGTCCATCTTGGGCTCTTGAGGAAGAAAAGGGATGAGTCCCTGATCGAACCGTTCCTGCTCCGTCATGTATCTGTCCATCGCCGTATTGTAAGCTTCCTCCGCTTGTTCGTAATATAGCTGTCCCAACTTAAAGCGGGCGGCGTTGATCAGTTGGATATCTGCGGAGTCAATCTCCTCTTTCCCATACTTCCGAAGCAGACTTTCAAACAGTGCTATGGTCTGAGCACGATTCCCTTGAAGGGTTTGTTGCTCCGCCTCCAAGGCCTTTTTCTGAGCTTTGAGACGAGTGATGAATTGCTTCTCCGCCTCTCTGAAGGCGGCAACCTTCGCCTCCATCGCCTCGTATTCCAAGCGCTTGGTCTCCTCAATTTCTTTCTGCAGCGCCTCCATCCGAGCCTGTTTTCCCCCGTTCGTCTGCTTCAGCTCGGCGCGAGCCCCATCCGATACGGATGTGATACATAGTGCAACAAGCA
>QNBI01000304.1 GCA_003641675.1 Spirochaetota bacterium
ATACAAAATGTTTATGAGGAAGCATTTTAATCTTCAATCATATTAACCATATCTGAAAATGCAGGACGTGTTATAAAAACTCCAACGCTAATTCCAATTATTGTTGTAATTGCAAAACCTTTCAAAAGTCCTGCTCCAGCCCACATTAAAGGAATTAATGCGACTAAAGAAGTGAAATAAGCCCCTAAAACAATTGCAAAAGCTCTTTTTAGTTTTTGCTTAAGACTTAAAAATATTTTTTGTCTTGCTTCATCTAAAATAACAATCTGGTCATCTACTCCTGTTCCAATTGAAGCTAAAATGCCTGCAATACTTGGCAAATCTAAATTCCATTTAATAAATGAAGCCACTCCTAAAATAATTACTATCTCAGATAAACTAGTAATAATCATTGCTAAAGAAGATTTTACTTTTTTATATCTAATAAAAATAACAATTGAAACAGCCAAAATTGCAATTAATCCTGCTAATAAAATTGAATGAACAAACTCTTTTCCAAGAGTAGGAGATATTGTGTCTAATTTGACTATGTCTAATTTATATGGCAAACTTCCAGTGATTAAAATTGTTTGAAGCCTGTGCATTTCTGCTTCTGTAGCTTTAAATGCTTCTTGCTGAGTTTCTCCTGCCCCAGAACCTGAAATTGAAACTTGTGTTGTTGCCACCCCTTTAAGCCCTTCACTTATTGATAAACTACTGAGATAATTATCATCAACATATAAATCAAGTTTTTTAGAAAGATAATCCCCGTCAGAACTATGATTAATTTCTAAATCTTTTGTAAGATTTGCCTGCCTGTTTGCTGCACCTTGACTTAAAAAAACTGAAAATTGAAAATTACAAAAATATCCTCCTGATTTAGGGTTTTTCTGACAAGTTCTTATTCCAGAACATGAAGCATCATTTCTGCAAACAGAAGTTATATCTTGATTTCCTCCAATAAAAACAGTGTCATTTCCTATTTTAGCTTCAAATTTTCCTTGCTGAGACACAAGCTCTTCTAAATCTTTAGGAGTTGCTCCTGCAATCTCAATTAAAACATAATTATCTCCAGAAAGGTCTGAAACTGGAAGAATATTCATGTCTTTTATTCCATAAACATCAAACCTATTGCTTAAGACATCAACTAAATCTCTAATTTCAGATGAAGAAAGTGTTTTGTTTTTAGCTTTAACTAAAGCTCTTGCTCCTCCAGATAAATCTAATCCTGTTTTTATGTTTGTTTTTGGAATTAAAGAAACAGTTATTTTAGGAGTGTTATTTGAAAAAAGAATTATTTCTTTTTCAGTTGTTTGAAAAATTGTTTTTTGTTTTTCTCCAGAAGAGTATTTGTCTTTAATTGCAGAAGTAAGATCGTCTAAATTTTTAATCTTTTTATTATCAATTTGAGTTATTATCTGCCCTTGTCTAAGCCCTGCTTGAAATGCTGTAGAATTTGAATCAACACTTGTAATCAAAACTCCTTTTCTCAAAAACTTTGGAGGGAGTCCTAAAATTAAAAGAAAAGAGAAAATTAATACAAAAATAAGCAGCCAGATTTTCCAAGTTAATTTCATTTTTTCCTCTCTATATACCATTTAAGTATTGAAACATTTGTTATCCATGTATTAATTAAATCAAATGCCAATCCAATTACAAGAATTGTAAAAATTTGAGTTAAAACTACTGAAAAAGTTCTAACAACAAAGAGTGCAAAAGCTATTGCAAAGAAAGAAGTCAGAGTCATTGTTGAACCTGTTTTAAAAGCCCCAAAAATTCTATGATTTAATGAACCTTCTTGTTTTCTTTTAAGAAGTCTTGTAGTTAATAAAATATCTGTATCAACAGAGTAACCAATTAACATTAAAAAAGCCACAATTCCTGCAGTAGACATTCTCATTCCTAAAAGATTCACAAATGCAAGAGTCATGATAATATCTGCAAAGGCAGATAAAATAACAGCAGCAGAAGGAACAAATGTTCTAAAGATAATAAAAACAACCAACCCCATAAAAATAAATGCAATTAAAACTGTAAACATAAGTTGCTTGTAAAAATTGTCTCCTAAACTTGAACCAGTAAACTCAAAACTGCTGTTTTCTGTTGTTAGATTATAACCTAAATAATCTTCTAAAATTTTTTTTGAATCATCTCCATTTGTCTTTGTTTCAATTATTACTGCTTTTTGTTCACGAGTAAGCAAATCATAAATTGACCTTGTGTTTATATCCTCTAATTTATCTGATAAATCCTGCTTTAGTTTTTCTGGGCTTATTTTTTCATAAAGTGTAATAGAAGTTCCTCCTGTAAGAGAAATATCTTTTTGAAAAAAATTTCCTGTTTTTTGATAAAATAAATAAATAGAGACAAAAGACAATATTAGAATTATTATTGGGATTAATAACAGAATCTTATAATACTTGTCATGCCAGTTTTTTGTTTGATTTTCTTCCATATTAAAATATGCGCGGGCCGGGGTTCGAACCCGGGTCATCTGGTTTCTTCGTAAAAATGTTTTTCTTGGAAGCCAGAGATTCTAACCACTGAACTACCCACGCATATAATAATCAGTGGAATTTTGTTTAATAAACTTTACGCCCGAGAAAGGATTTGAACCTTTGACTTCCACCTTGCTCCTAATCCTTTAGGAGGGTGGCACTCTAATCCAGACTGAGTTACTCGGGCTTTAACTGCAGAAGGAAGGATTCGAACCCTCGATCAAAAATTTGCAAGCAAATTCCATCAGGCTCGTAGTTCCAATCTTCCAAATGCAGAAGGAAGGATTTGAACCCTCGATCAAAAATTTGCAAGCAAATTCCATCAGGCTCGTAGTTCCAATCTTCCAAATGCAGAAGGAAGGATTTGAACCCTCGCAGGCACTAAGCCACTGGATCCTTAGTCCAGCCCGTTTGACCGCTCCGGCACTTCTGCATTATAAGATTAAGTATATTTTGTATATAAAAAGTTTTATAAATTGAAAGCTGAAAATCAAAGATTTTCGCAATTCAAAATTTGAAGCAAAGATTTAAAAATGAAAACAATCTTCAAATTTTGAAGACAGCCATAATAGGTTGGAAACACCTGTTCTCATTCCGAACACAGAAGTTAAGCTTCCTATGTTAATGGCTGTAGTGGCCGAAAAGCTGCAAAACCATTAAGCTGTCTTTCATATTCTTTTTATACTCTGAATTCTTAATAAGATTATGAATAAAAAAATATCAAAAACAGATGCTGAAAAAATTATTAATGAATTTTTTAAAAATATCCAAAATAAAACTCCTAAAGAAATTAAAAAAGTAAAAAAACTTGCTATGAGTAAGAATATTGCTTTAAAAGAAAAAAGAAAATTATTTTGCAAAAAATGCTTAACTCCTTATAAAAATCCAAAAATAAGAATAAAAAACAAATTAAAATCAATAACATGCAATAATTGCAACTACATAAGCAGATGGAAAATGAAAAATTAAGATTTTTTATACTTACTAATTAATTCAACTAAATCCTCTTGTCCAAGAAAAACACTTCTGCAACAATATCTTTTTAATCCTAATTCATCAAGAACTTGTTTAGGGGGTTTTCCTTCAGCAACTTGTTTTTTAAATTCTTCCCATAAATGTCCTATAGGTTTTCCACAACTAAAGCATCTACAAGGTATAATGATTTTAGTTTCCTCCTAAGAGTTTATTTTTGTTATTTAATTTAAATTTTAAAGGATAGCCCTCGGCTAAAATAAAGCCAAATTCTTTTAACAATCCTA
>QNBI01000305.1 GCA_003641675.1 Spirochaetota bacterium
AAAGCCTCAATAAAAAGTTCAACACTAAGAGCATGTTCCACATTGCCTCCTACGTTATTTTCATTATACATTTTGGGATCATACTTAATAAGCAGTTCTCTCATTGCCTTCATCTGCTTTGTCTCTGTAGATTTGCTATTTGGATACTGTATAGCACCCCACCATGAACCGTATAAGCCCTCTGTATCTGTTCCTTTTAACATGCGTAGAATAGTAGAACCTGAAATGGGCATTGCCAGCATGACATCCGTATTAAGCCCGATCTTTTTTATCTCTTTCACAGAAAGTGCAGCAGGTCCGTGTACCATACCGATTATCATTACCATATCCGGTTTTGCCTGTGAAATTTTAGCCACCTGCACAGCGGCACTCGTAGCATTAAGGGGAATAGCTTCCGCATCCACAAGCTTAACATCCGATCCTGCAATTGCTTCCTTAAGCCCGTCCAATCCTGTTTTGCCGCTCGCACTGTCTCCGTAGATACATGCAAGCCGTTTATATTTTTTCTGTGCAATTGTCCATTTGGCCATTACTTTTACCTGTGTAGCGGTTGTGGGGAAAAGGCTGAATAGGTATTTATGAGCTGGAAAAACCATGTCATAAGGCGGGGCCATTGGAAACAACCATGGAACCTTCTGCTCTTCAAAGAAAGAATACGCAGGACGTACAAAAGTACCAAAACCGAATAACACACAGAAAACCTTATCTTCAAGTATAAGCTTCCTATAATTGGCAAGAGCCTGGCCTGCATCCAGCCCGCTGTCGTAAGTTATAAGTTTTAGTTTCCTTCCGTAAATTCCGCCCTGCTTGTTATACTTATCAAATACCGCTTCTGTAGCTTTAGCCACCTGCCCGCCGATATAACCTAAAGGACCTGACATTGGCATTGTATATCCGACAAGTATAGAGTCTTCCGTTACTCCGGGTGTCTCTGCTTCTTTTTCTCCTGCAGTAAATCCTACCACAGAAAAAGCAAATAGAAACACCATGATAATGCTTAGAACCTTTTTCATCAGAACACCTCCATTTATTTTTTTCAAGAGCCACCGGCTCCTTTAAATACCTTAATTTTGGATTCCAAGGTACGATTCCCGCACCCGCTTGTTGTTAAGAAGTAATTCCGGCGATCCGGAAATGGAAATATTACCTGTTTCAAGTACATACGAATAATCTGAGATTTTTAATGCCATAAAAGCATTTTGCTCAACAAGAAGGATTGTGGTACCCTCATTTTTTATTTCCACCAGAAAGGAAAATATTTCCTCTACAATCACCGGAGCTAATCCAAGAGATGGCTCATCAAGAAGGAGAATTTTAGGTTTTGCCATAAGACCCCGTGCTATAGCTAACATCTGCTGCTCCCCGCCGCTTAAAGTTGAAGCTATCTGATTTTTACGTTCTTCAAGAATCGGAAAATAACCCAATATTCTTTCTCTGTCTTTCCTGATTTCCTTACGGTTCCTGCGGCAGTAAGCACCCATTTCCAGATTTTCCGCTACCGTTAGACTTGGAAAAATCATTCGGCCTTCAGGTACCTGAACAATTCCCTTTCTTACAATTTCTGCAGGATTTGTTCTGGAAATATCATGCCCCTGAAATAAAATAGCCCCTTCTTTTATTTTTATTAAACCTGATATTGACTTTAAACATGTAGATTTACCTGCTCCGTTTGCTCCTAGAATTGATACAAGCTTGCCTTTAGGTACAGAAATTGAAACTTTATTTAATGCCTGTGCTTTCCCGTAAAAACATGAAACCTCTTTGAGTTTAAGCATTAACTTCTCCCTTTCCGAGGTAGACTTCAATTACTTTCGGATTTCTCTGAATTTCTTCCGGAAGGCCTTCTGCAATTTTTTTCCCATAATCCAGAACAATAATTCTATCTGATATTTTCATTACCATGGACATATCGTGCTCTACAAGAATAATTGTCAAATTATAATCTATGCCTATTTTCTTAATTAATTCAGAGAGTTCTCTCGTTTCCACCGTGTTAAGCCCCCCAGCTGGTTCATCCAGCAAAAGCAGAGTCGGTTTTAATGCCAGTGCTCTCGCTATTTCAATTCTCTTTTGCACAGGGAATGGAAATTCTGATATTAATTTATTTGCATAAGGTTCAAGGCTCATATATTCTAAAATATTCATAGCTCTTTCATAAGCTTTTTCTTCCTCCAACCTAACTTTTGCGGAATGAATTATTTCCTCCCAGAAATTCGTTTTTATATAGAGATGCATCGCTATTAGAAGATTTTCCAGTACTGTCATTTTTGAAAATAGTTCAAGATTCTGAAATGTCCGGCCTATGCCAAGTTCAGCTATTTTATGAGGTTTATAATTTACTAAATTATTTCTCTGAAAAAAGACCGTTCCTGAATTCGGTTTGTAAAAGCCGCTTATAATATTGAAAATAGTGGTTTTCCCAGCACCGTTTGGGCCGATAATCGAAAAGATTTCCTGCGGTTTAACAGCAAAACTAACCGAATCCACAGCTTTGAGTCCCCCAAAGCTTATGGAAATATTATCTATCTTCAACAATGTTTCGTTTTTAGTCTTTGTTTCCACGCTGTGACTCCTTTTTAAAAAGGTAAGCACGAATGTTGAAACCAGCAGGCACAGTTTTTTTAATTCTGTACCAGATTCCGTAAAAACCATGCGGGGCTAATAATACAAAAATAACCAGAGTAAAGCCGTAGACAAGGCTCATATTCTGACTGAATTTGCCTCCCATAATCTGAGGAAGAATTGTCATAAATATGCTCCCGTAAACAGGACCGTAAACCTCACCGATACCCCCAAGAACAAGAATGAGAAAGAGAGGTAGTCCCATTTGATCAAAATAGCTCGTTTCGAGATAACGGATAGTATAAGAGTAGAGTACGCCGGCTATTCCTGCTAAAAAAGCGCCGAAAGCAAAAACTTTGAGTTTTTCTCTTCTTAACTCTATTCCCATAGAAGAGGCCGCTATTTCATCATCACGTATAGCTTTCCATGCCCTTCCTGTTCTGGAACCAGCCAAAAACCGAACAACTACAAGTACACAAACAACACAGACAGCCGTGATGTAAAAAATCGCTCTGGTGCTGCCGAAATGCAGAGAGCCTAATGATGGAGAAGGCGCATACATACCTTCATATCCTCCGGTAAACGGTTTCGCATAGTTGATAAGCTGAAAAATAGCAGATGAGAACCCAAAGGTTGCCATAGCCAGATAAAAACCGCTTAAGCGGAGACATGGAAAACCGATTATTAATCCTAAAACAGCCGTAGCACTGCCCGCCATAAGCATAATAAGGGGAAATGGTATCCACTTAAAATGAACTGCAAGTATGGCGCCTATATAAGCGCCGAATGCCATAAATCCAGGCTGCCCGAAGGAAAACAAGCCTGCAAAACCGATCATCACATTTAAACCTTCGGCTACGATAATCATCACTGACATGAGGACTACAAGATACAGCAGGTATTCGCTAAGAAGGAACGGGCTCGCAAAATAGACAATAATAATGGCTAAAAAAGACAGGCGCGTTAGGTTTTTTTTATGATTATTCTGTATACTTACCAATTTCTATACCTTTTTTACAATTTGCTTTCCGAGTATTCCTGTAGGTTTAATAAAAAGCACAGTCATAAGAAGAACAAATGGAATAATTCCCTGAAGTTCCGTCGGTATAAATACGGGCAATATGGCCGAAAAAATACCCAGCAAATAACCTCCGAT
>QNBI01000306.1 GCA_003641675.1 Spirochaetota bacterium
CCTAAACCCTTGGCCCTTCTTCGCAGCAGAGCATTATGCTCCCTGGAACCCGTAAAATGCTGCAGAGCAGAAGGGTATGACAAATCTTTAACAAGCCTAAAATCTATCTGCAATCCGTAACGCCTAATTGATATTTTTGTCTCACCCACTCCGATAATCCCTATTGAGTCCTGTGAGTCTGCAAGTGATTTAACTTTCTCGCGGACTGTCTCCGAAAGAGCGGAATCCTTAAAGTATTTCTCATCCGGAACAAGCAGAATATCTATATCCTTAAATACCGTTTTCCCCCTGCGCAGGCTTCCTGCAATATCTATACGTTTAAACATACCTGAATTTTTAAGTTCATCTATAACTTCGCCGGCTATTAATTCCACTTCCGGAAAAAGATGCATCTCGCTGTTCTGCCGCACAAATTCTATGGCTTTTAATATTTTATCCTGGCTTTTTTGCCCGAAACCATCCAGACTTACAAGCCTGTTTTCTATACAGGCATACTCCAATTCGCCCAGGCTTGCAACACCGAGCTTTTCCCAGACCGCTCTTACCTTTTTCGGCCCCATTCCGGGTATTTTAAAAAGCTCCTCTATTGTATCCGGAAAAGATTTCTTTAATTCTTTTAAAAGAGAGGATTCTCCCGTTTTTACTATTTCTCTGACAACGGACTCTATCTGTTTCCCGATACCCTTAATGTCTGTAAGTTTATCCTTGTTAACAAGCTCCTCAGCACTAATATCCAGCCTTTCCAGAGTTCTCGCAGCCTGCGAGAAAGCTTTTACCTTAAAAGGGTTCTCCCCGTTAAGATCCTTATAAACAGAAATATCATTTAAAATAGAAGCAATTCTTTTATTATCCATAAATATTTCTCCATAGATACCTGCCCTTGATTTCAGATCGTTTCCCGTTATCCTGTTTTTCCATTATAGCAAAAACTTCTATATTTTAGAAATATATTAACAAAAAGAGTGGAAAATTAGATGTCGAATCTGATATACTATAAACTAAGAACAACATTCAAGGAGGTTATTCTGACAGGACAGGAATCTCGAAGAAGATTAATACTTTCCATTCTGCGTGACGAAAAGGTCCACAGCCAGGAGGAGCTTCAGCAGAGGCTTAAAATCGCGGGTATAGATGTGACTCAGGCTACTCTTTCTCGGGATTTAAAGATGATGGGTATTGCCAGAATACCCGATACAGAAGAAGGGTATATCTATGCCGTAAAACGAGAAATGGAGAAGATGCCGGAGCCGTTTATCAAAGACGATATAAAGCGCGGCATTTTAAACGTGCAGTTTTCCGGTAATCTTGCAGTAATAAAAACAAAACTGGGGCATGCAACCGGTGTCGCCTTTGCCATAGATGAACTTGCTATACCGGAAATTATCGGAACATTGGGAGGAGAGGATACTCTGCTTGTAATCTTAAAAGAAAATACAGACAGACAAAAATTCCTTAATGCTCTCCTCGGTTAACATATATTTTAGCCTGAATAATTTCCGGGTGAAAGGGATTTATGCAGTTACTGTGCAAATAACTGTACGCGATTTTCTGACGCAGCAAAAGGATATATTATACGGTTAAAAGGGTTACCCGTACTTAAGGCCAGGCTTGACGTTGCAGTCAAAAATATATATATTCATTTTTTGTCAGTACAGGGTTAGTACGGGATGTAGCCTAGTGGCTAGGGCGCCTGCTTTGGGAGCAGGAGATCGGAGGTTCAAATCCTCTCATCCCGAAATACGTCCATAGCTCAGCTGGATAGAGCAACAGCCTTCTAAGCTGTGGGTCGCAGGTTCGAATCCTGCTGGACGTGTCTTGCACAAGCTTGACAAAGGGCATTTATTCTTGCATATTGTTGCAGAATATGCAGTAAGTGCAATTCACGTGATCTTTTTCATAGTATATGGTGGGTGTAGTTCAATTGGCAGAGCACCAGACTGTGGATCTGGTTGTTGTGGGTTCGAGCCCCATCACCCACCCAAAGGGAGACAGGCAGTATGCGTCCGTAGCTCAGCTGGATAGAGCGCCGGACTTCGAATCCGTAGGTCGCAGGTTCGAGTCCTGCCGGGCGTGAAGTTATATATTGTGGGCCGTTAGCTCAGCTGGGAGAGCAGCAGACTCTTAATCTGCGGGTCGAAGGTTCGATCCCTTCACGGCTCATAAAGGCTTAATGTTAATATTGACCTTAAGCCTTGTAATTTATATACTATACGCGAGAGTGGTGAAATTGGCAGACACGCCAGACTTAGGATCTGGTGCCCATACGGCATAAGGGTTCGAGTCCCTTCTCTCGCACTTATTAACATCGCTTTACTTGCGGAGTATTTGTTGGTTTCGGAATTACAGGCGGGAATAGCTCAGTGGTAGAGCTCCACCTTGCCAAGGTGGATGTCGCGGGTTCAAGTCCCGTTTCCCGCTTATTAAAATAGAGAAGCGATCCGATAATAGCGGGTCGCTTTTTCTTTACTTTTTTATATGAAACCTTTTAATGAATCGATAATGCACGTATAATAAATAGTGTAAGGAGTATCAATTGGACGTAAAAACAAATTATAAAATGCTTGAGAACTCTGCCGTTAAGGCAGAAATAACCATTCCCAAAGAGGAAATCGAAAAAGAGTACAATAACCTTATAAATGAGTACTGTAAAACTGTTCAGATAAAGGGCTTCCGCAGAGGCAAGGTCCCTCCCCAGGTCTTAATAAGAAAATTCGGCCCCTCATTACTCGACGAGACGGCGGAAAAGGTTATAGAGAAAAGCATCACCGAAATTCTTGAAAATGCCGAGAAAAAACCTATTTCCTACGGAACACCGAAGGTGAATGCAGAAGGCAAACTGGAACTCGGTAAGGATTTTTCCTTTGATATCGAATACGATACCTATCCGGAGCTGGAAATCGGAGACTATAAAGGAATAGAAATAGAGGAGCTTACAACAAGCATTCTCAAGGCGGATATAGACAGAGAATTAAAGACATTACAGGACCAGAATTCTCTTGTTATGGAAAAAAAGAATCCTGTGGTAGCTAAAGACGATATCGTAACCATAGACTACTCGGAAATAGATGAAAAGGGCAGCGAAATCCCCAATACAAAGCGCGAAGGCTTTGTTTTTCAGGTCGGGACAGGCTATAACCTGTACAAAATCGACGATGATATTGTGGGCATGAAAAAAGACGAAGAAAGGGTAATTAAGAAAGTATACCCTTCTGACTTTGAGACAAAGGAACTTGCAGACAAAACCGTTAATCTAAAGGTTAAGGTCATAAATGTAAAAGAGAAACAAATACCTAAAATAGATGATGAACTTGCGCAGGATATAAGCGACAAATATAAAACATTAGATGATCTCAAAAAAGATATAAAGAAAAATATTAAAGAATCTGCAGACACAATGATTAAGAATGATAAAGTGGGTAAGATTCTCGAAAAAATTGTTGCTAATTCCAAAATACCCGTCCCAAAATCTATGATAGACTACGACCTCGCCTCCAGGTGGAAAAACTTTGTAGCACAATTCCGGGCGGACGAGGCTTCTGTTCTCAAAATATTGGAAGCGGACGGCAAAACAAAAGAAAATATCCTTGAAGAGTGGAAGCCTGCATCGGAAAAAGGATTAAAGGAAGCATTGGTTATCCGTGAGCTTATAGAAAAAGAAAAAATAAAAGTAAGCGATGAAGAGGCGGATGAAGAAATTAAAACCGAGGCTGAAAAAAA
>QNBI01000307.1 GCA_003641675.1 Spirochaetota bacterium
AAAATAGGACAAAACAAGGCAAAACTTATTGCAAGCGACGATGTAATGAAGATAACCTTTAAGGATGTAGCAGGAATCGATGAGGCCAAGGAAGAACTCCAGGAGGTAATATCCTTTTTAAAGGAACCGGGGCGGTTCGAGAGTCTTGGAGGCAAAATTCCAAGGGGCATTCTTCTGGTGGGAGCCCCTGGGACGGGGAAGACCCTCCTTGCAAAGGCTGTTGCCGGAGAAGCCCATGTTCCCTTTTTTAGCATATCAGGTTCCGAATTCGTAGAGATGTTTGTGGGCGTAGGGGCAGCGAGAGTCCGGGACTTATTCACCCAGGCGACTTCAAAGGCTCCGTGCATAATTTTTATAGATGAGCTTGATGCCCTGGGCAAGGCGCGTGGTTTTAACCCTGTCGGCGGGAACGACGAAAGAGAGCAGACTCTCAATCAGCTATTAGTGGAAATGGACGGTTTTGATACTCAAAAGGGTGTTATAATTATGGCAGCTACTAACAGACCGGAAATTCTTGATCCAGCCCTGCTGCGGCCCGGAAGATTTGACAGACAGGTAGTCGTAGATAAGCCTGATTTGCCAGGAAGAGAAGCTATTTTAAAAATACATTCAAAGAATGTAAAGTTAGCCGATGATATAGATTTTCATACAATAGCTGCACGGACTCCTGGTTTTGTCGGAGCCGACCTTGCGAATATTGTGAACGAAGCTGCACTTTTAGCTGCGCGCAGAAGAAAAGACAGCGTAACTATGGAGGAATTTTCCGAAGCGATAGAACGCGTAGTTGCAGGTCTTGAGAAAAAGAAACGGCTTATAAATCCAAAAGAGAAAAAGATCGTTGCATATCATGAATCGGGTCATGCAATTGTGGCTCATTCTTTGCCCAACACAGATGTTGTTGAAAAAATTTCCATAGTCCCGAGAGGAATAGCGGCTCTTGGTTATACACTCCAGCTTCCTACTGAAGACAGATATTTAATGACCAAGCAGGAGTTGGAAGACAGACTGGCAGTTCTTTTAGGCGGCCGTGTTGCCGAAGAAATATTTTTCGGAGATATCTCAACCGGAGCGCAGAATGACCTTCAGAGAGCTACAGACATAGCAAGAGCTATGGTAAAAGAGTACGGAATGAGCGAAAAACTGGGATTGTTAACCTATGAAAGACCCCAGAATCCTTTCCTAAAGGCAGACAACTGGAAACCTACGGAAAAGGAATACTCGAACGAAATTGCAGCTCTAATAGACAGCGAAACAAAACGTATAATAGACGAAGCCCACTCAAGAACATATAAAATTATAACCGATAACAAAGAAACCATAGAAAAGCTTGCACATGTCCTGCTCGAAAAAGAGGTAGTTGAGAAAGAAGAGTTTCAAAGAATAGTTGAAAATAAGGCTAGTGCTTAAAAGCATCGGCATCGGGCAAACATTTCCGGCCGAAGTATTAATTTTTAAGAGAGCCCTCTTTAACTGCATATTCAAGTTCACGTTTAGGCCTGTCCTGAATGTAACGGAAGAGCTTTTTGTGGCCCCCTGGGGAAAAAGAATTAAACTGAAACCCTATATCCTCGCTGTTGCGGGTAACGCGGCAGTCTATATGTATAATGTCATTTGCTACTCTTAATGAGCAGTGACGTATAGTCTGTCCTACCGGTATATCCTCTGTAAGTGAAGGATTTTCCGGTTTAAATGATACCCCGGAAATTGATATTTCACGAATTGTACCGTTTATCAGTACCGTTTTTAAAGGATGTGTAAACATAAGTTCCAGCCGGTCGCATTCACCAGGAATGAGTCTGTGGAATTTACGTTTATCCTCTATCGTCTTATATCTTCTAAAGAGTTCTTCGAGTCTGTAAATTTCCTGTTTGTCGGAAAAGTTTTCACTCACGAAACCGTTTGCACCCAGATGAGTGGCTTTAGCGACTTCTTCAAGGTCCGTTTTTTCCCCTTTTATTAGAATAAAAACTGTTTCTTCTTTGTTTCTGATATTTCTTAAAAATTCTAAAAGAGGTTTCCAATGTCTCGGGAAATCACCGGAATGGAATAAAACTAAATCCGGGTTAAGTTCTTCTAAGTTATCAAGTGCCTTTACCGGGTCTCTGTAATGGACTATTTCAAAACCGACAGGATTTAAATGATAGCTTAAAAGGTTTTTAAAATCATCTTTAGCGGCTACAAGCAATACTTTCATCTATTCTGTTCCAAGATTCTGAATCTCATAATTTACTATCTGCCAGTACTTATCCCTTCTCTCCAGATAGTATATATATTTTTTCACCTCTGTGTAGTCACTATACTTAAATTTTTCTATTACTTCTACCTTCCCTTCAAAGGGAGTATAGGTTGTTTTAATAATTTGGAAACTCGAGGGTACTGTTAAAATATCTCTATCCACCTTCTCTTCCTGCAGTTCTGTCCGGAATGTTTTAAGCATTCTCTTCTTATCCTCTTCGGACAACCGTTTATATACTCTGCCCCTCTCCGGATTTTTTAATATAAGCTGCTCCAGGTTAAAATAGAGGAAAAACCTGTCCCACTGGCTTTTCTGCCTTGCTTCTATGGTAAATGCAACAACCTCATCCGGGGGAATCGGCTCTGGTTCTATCACCTTTCCAGTTTTCCGATTCGTCATTTCCTTTAGATAAGGCGTCGACAGTGCAGGTCTAATATCCAGAGTAAGCCTGTCAGATTTCACAGCCTGCGGGGAATTCCCTGTATACAAGTCCGGATAGAAAGCGGCCTCTACGGTATAAATACCGGGATTCTTAAATTCCAGAAAATCATTAAGCTCAACAAGCGTCCCGTACTTCTCTCCGGGTTCAAGATTAATCTGCCTAAAAAACACAGGTTTATTAGAGCTTCTCTCTATTGTGTATTTTTTAGTATGATTAATACGTAAATTTGTCTCTGTCCACGCCTTAAAATCGAGTGAATAAAATCTGTTGTCTGCAACTTTAAAATGGACAGAAGAGGCAGAATTATTACTTACAACCGCTTCTATCCATACAGGATCTCCAAGAAAGTAAATTTTCTTGTTGTAAAACTGGATAGAAAAATTTACATTATTGCCATTATCAGCGAATGAAAGAAAAGTTATTGCCAGGAAAATTAGAATTAACAGATATTTTTTCATATTCATCTCTTTATGTATCCAATATTATCTTCGGTAAAATTAATGATAACATTATTCTTAAATGAAATCTTATCCAAATTACATAATACACCTGAATGGAAAGAAATCAGGAAAAAATTAAGGGAAAATCAGTACCCTATTGTAGTACAAGGGCCTAAGGGAAGTTTTACATCAATCTTAATTTCTGAAATTTCTAAAAAGCTTAAAAAGCCTGCAATAATAATAACCCCGACAGAGCAGGAAGCGGAAAATCTCTTTCAGGATTTATCCTTATGGAACAGGGATATTGCAGCATCATTCCCCTGGCACGGTGCATATCCTTACAGCGACAGTCCTCCTATAACCTCCAGAATAAGAGAGAGAAGCAGCACTTTAAGCCGTATAGTAAGCGGAGAGAATATAATTGTTACAGCATCCTTGCGAGCTCTCCTTACCTCTCTCCCTTCTGTGTCCGATTTTAGAGCAAATATATTAAAATTAAAAAAAGGAGATAAGCCTGATATTTATGAACTGGAAAACAAACTGCAACAGTTAGGTTATATAAGGGTACCTCGAATAAGTGTAACAGGTGAGTTTTCC
>QNBI01000308.1 GCA_003641675.1 Spirochaetota bacterium
ACAGATTACCGATGAAAAAGCCAGGATAGTTCTTGAACACATAGAGAACATATTAAAAAAATACAAAACGGATAAAAAACTCTCCTCTAAATTTATGCCGCAGTGGGTTCCCAAAACCTTTGCCCTTCTGCCGGAAGAATTTTCAGAGAATAACGGCATGATTAACTCTACACTGAAAATGGTGAGGAGGAAAATTGTAAGCGCCTATATGGACAGGATAGAAGGATTGTATTCGAACCAGGCGGACCCGTTTAACCCTATAAATATAGAATCGTTAAAAAACTGGCTCTCTGTAAAAAGGGACTAACCTTTGATAAAGTACCTCCGATATTAGTTAAACCTAAAGATATTCTTCTATTTTATTCTCATAATTTTCACTATGACCATTAGCTCGCTTATAATAGGATATAGAGTAGTATCAAAAACCATAGAAAATGAAATACACAGCAAACTTAAAGACAGTATCTCTGCATATTCTGAGGAGATTAAATTTATAGAGGATAAATGCCTAACCATTGCGCGGCACC
Source organism: Spirochaetota bacterium (assembly GCA_003641675.1). Lineage (GTDB taxonomy): Bacteria > Spirochaetota > Spirochaetia > SZUA-6 > SZUA-6 > SZUA-6. Next base: position 528 of record QNBI01000308.1, read on the forward strand.
TTTCCAGGGACCCTGAAATAAAAACGCTCCTGGACAGCAGAGAATACGATAAACTCGAACAGAAATTGAGAGACTTTTATACAATGAAAATTGTGGACATAATCGAGATTGAAAGCCCCAAAGGTAAAGTAATACGACGCGGACATAATCCGGAAGCAGCCGGGGATATCAAAATTCAGCAGTCTATTATACAGACAGGATTATCCGGCAGGAGCATCGTAAGCTATGAAAAGGGCAGGTCCGGATTCGCAATTAGAGCCGTAGCCCCTATAAGCTATAAAGGAAAGATAATCGGCCTAATTATGGCAGGATCACGTTTCTCCAAGGATTTTGTCCAGCATATCCGTTCTCTCACCAGCATTAACAATGGAGTTTACAGGAATAACGATAAAATTATCTCAACTTATACAGGATACAACACACTGGATAGTAATACCGTTAAAAAGCTAAGGTCAAATAATATACTTTTTCTTGAAAAGGAAGTTTTAAACGGTGAAAAATCCTACGTTATTCTAAAACCCCTCTTTTCCGCCAACAATACATACTGGGGAGCCCTCTGTATGGCCATATCGCAGAAATCACAAAATAAATACTTAATCTACTACAGGCAACTGTTAACCTTTATGATAGGTTTGGGAATACTCCTCTCGCTCATTCTGTATTTCTTCCTTGCAAGAAATATAAATAAATCTTTACGAAAAATAATCTCCGGTTTGGATGGTTTTAGTATAAATGATTTCAGTACACGTATACATCTCACGGGCAATGATGAATTTAACAAAATCGCTGACAGTTTTAACAAACTGGCGCAGAAACTTCAGCTTTACAACAGTAAAATTTTAAAACTCCAGGAAGATATGGTGCAGTCCGCAAAGCTGGCAACTGCCGGACAGCTTGCAGCGGGTTTTGCTCATGAAATAAGAAACCCGTTAAGTTCTATTAAAATGATGGCTCAGATTGTAAGAAAAAATATAAGTTCGGAAAAAGGCTACAAAGAGATAACAATTATTTTAAATGAAATAGAACGAATTAACCACATAGTAAAGGAGCTTATAGAATTTGCAAAGCCGAGCGCCATGCATTTTAAAGTTAAGAGTATAAACACTATTATAAACGATATATTAAATCTTTTTAAATACAGAATTGAACACCAAAACATTAAGGTGGAAAAGAATCTCGGTAAATCACTTCCGGATATTCCTGTTGATACGGAAAAGATAAAGGTCTGTATAATAAATTTAATAGAGGTGTGCAATACAGGCAGCGGAATTAAAAAATTATACCTTAAAACGCCTAGTAGGTTCTTCCGAGGTTATGCAGGGGCTCTTTAAGAAAATAGGCCGGCTTGTAGGAAATGACATAACCGTTCTTATAACCGGGGAAAGCGGTACAGGGAAGGAACTTGTCGCCAGGGCAATACACTTTAACAGCCACCGTAAAACAGAACCCTTTGTAGCTGTAAACTGTTCCGGGCTTACAGAAACACTTTTAGAAAATGAACTCTTCGGCCATGAGCCGCAGGCCTTTACAGGAGCATCCACAAAAAAAATAGGCAAATTCGAAGCTGCTGGAGAAGGCACTATCTTTCTGGATGAAATAGGAGATATGCCTGTGTCTCTGCAGACCAAGCTTCTCCGTATACTTCAGGAGAGGGAATTTCACAGACTCGGAGGCATAAAAAATATAAAATTAAGGGCAAGAATAATTACCGCTACAAATAAAGACCTTGTTGCAGAAATCCAAAACGGTAGATTCAGGGAAGATATCTTCTATAGAATTAACGTTGCATCACTCCATATCCTCCCTTTAAGAGAGAGAAAGGAAGATATACCGGAGCTTGTAGATTATTTCATAGGCAATGTACGCCATAAACTCAGGAAAAACATTAAGGGAATATCGGAGAAGGCACTTGAAATGCTTAAAGATTACAGCTGGCCGGGAAATGTGCGGGAACTTGAGAATGTTGTTACAAACCTCTGCCTAAACACAAGCGGCAATATTATTAACCCTTCCAATCTATACAAATATATTACGAAACTAAACGGGGAGACCGATATCTTCGATGATTTTATAGAGAAATTCCTTATTAAATATGAGGGGAAGGAAAACCTTTTAGATATACTGGTTCCGGAACTTGAAAAAAGGCTCATAGAAAGCATCGGCAAAAGAACAGCCTACAACAAAACGCTTATGGCTAAATTGCTGGGCTTAAGCAGGGTAACTATACAGAAAAAACTTGCTGGTTTGGATGAAAATTAAAAGAGGTTTGCAGTTACTGTAAAGCAGCTTAACAGTTACGGCATCATATTTTTAAGCAATGTGCTGGCCGCAAAACACAATCCTTCTAATTCTATATATAGTATAATATTATAATTCTTGATAATATTAAGGCTAAGCCGCTTTTTGGCACGAGTATTGCTGTATATTATCAGGAGGCAACATTATGAAAAATTTAATAGGTTCTTTTGTCAAAAAGCGAGCTCATATTGAGGTCAAAATAAAGGAGGAAACGGTAATTGTTGAAAAGCTCATAGACTTTTTAATTAAGCTCAGCGGCCAGCCAAATACCGAAAAGGATATCGTAACAATCCTGGAATTAGAGGCAGAGATGGCGGATCATTACAGTTTATTTCTGCAGAGCATAGACAAAAAACAGTATCTTCCCTTTTACTGGGAGGAAATATACGATTTATACATGGACATAAAGAAAATCTTTAACTTTCTAATCCTTTACTTTAACAAACGTAATGTTTTAGAAGATACGGAGATCTTTAATGCATTCTTAAATACTCAGAAAGGAGTAATGGAAAATATCGCCCTCTTTTTAGATGAATACATCTCCAACAGGAAATATGTGAGAGAACTTCTAAAAAATAACAATATAATAATAAAAACACTATCAAAGATGCACCTTAAAATAATCGGTAATACAATTTTTGAATCCAGAGATTCTCTGTTGAAATATAGAATTATAGAAATACTTGAAAGTATCTCCACTATTGATTACACTATCCAGGATCTGTTAAACAAAATCCTTTTAACAAGCGGTATTTAATGTTTTTTCTGCTCTATATTTCGATTGGACTTGTGCTTACTTTCTCATTTACAAATGGTATGAAAGATGGCTGTAACGTAATGGCTACTGCTATCTCTTCGCAATCGATATCACGGAAACATTCACTTATAA
>QNBI01000309.1 GCA_003641675.1 Spirochaetota bacterium
CTCAAACTGCATTTGTTTAAAATTATTATACGACAGTCTATTTCTTTAGTATAGCCCCGTAAATTCCGCCGCCTTGCCATTTATCCGTTAATTCTTTGGTTACCTTTGTTTTTACATCTACCCAATTCTCCAGAAGCATAATTCCGGGTTCATCAACTTTCCAGGGTTTTATAAGCTCAAGCATCTTCTTTTTATTTCTTGAGTATACTGGCTGATTAAGCTGCTTATAAATCTCCAGAAATTTTTGTAAGTCATCTTTAGGGTTTTCTGGTGCATCTGTATCAGAAAAGAAAAGCTTTGCATTATCTCCGGTCCAGTCATAGAGGGTCTTCATAAAGTGTGCTACATTTTCATCCGGCATAAAATATGCAATACCGTTAAGCCCTACTACAACATCCCTGTTATCACCGAACATCTGTTTTGTGATATCAGATTCAAGAAGTTCTTCCGGTGCTCCCGCATTACAATGTACATATTTCACATCCGGGTTATCCTTAATAATGTCATGAGCATAGGCTACTACTATCGGATCTATGTCGGAGTAGATTACCTTTGTTCCCTTAGGCGTTATCTCATGTATATGGTCCATTGTCGGCAGTCCGGATGCAAAATCGATAAAGTATCTATATCCCTGTTTACTTAGGCGCATAACAGCCTCTCCCAAAAACCACCTTACCAAACGGAAAAGCTGGGGAGCAAAGGGTACAAGTCCTAAAATTTTCTGCGCCGCCATCCTGTCAACCTCAAAATTATGGTTACCACCCAGTATATAATCGTAAATTCTCCCCGCATTCGGTTTATCCGCATCGGATATACTGGTGAAATTGTCGTCTTTTCCCATTTATTCAGCTCCTTATTATAGAATTATATGTAACAAACTAACTATTAAAAGTTTCGGCAGAAAATAGATATTGCCAAAGTTTTTCTATAATGCACCGGGTATTTTGTTGAATATTTTTAAAAGCTCCGGATTATCTATTAAATCTATTAAACGGGCAGCTACAAATGTTTTTGCCTCTTCGGAAAAGGTGCCTGCAGTAAGGCATATTCCCCTTGCCGCTTTTATCTCTTTCATGCGTACGTATAAATCTCTTAACATTAGTTCACCGATAACACCGGTTCCTCTTATAAAACGGAATAGGACAATATCCTCCCATTTCCTTGTACTGACCTCTGCCAGAATATCAGCGTATTCATTTTTATGAAGGGATATATTGGTTAGCCTTGTAGCTGCACCCGGAAAAAAGTTCGCTGCAATTCTTCTGCAGAGAGCTATAAACTCCGAATTGGAAGACATTAAATATACCTTAAGATTTTTATTGGCGCTTATTTCCCTGTATTTTTTTATAAGCTCATTTACATCCTTATAATCGGGAGAGAGTTGTTTTATATCTTTCCACTGCTGTAATGCATATTCTATATTGTTGTTCTGCAGGTATGCATTGGCAAGTCTGTACTTGATCTCCAGCTCTATTTCCGGTTTGATATTTTCATGCTTAAGGCCTATTTCGAAATCGGTAATCGCATTTTCATACTGTTTCTGCTTTATTAGCAGCGTTCCTGACATAAGAGATGCAGCAGGGCCGAGTTTTGGATTGGTTCGCAAGTGCCTAAAAATTTTGAGTGCACTCTCATTCTGGCCCAATTCATAGAAGCATTGGCCCAGAATAAACAGTGCATCCTTATTTTCCGGTTCGTATTCCAGAACTTTTTTAAAGATCTGCATAGCCTCGGAATATCGTTTTATCCGGTACAGGGAATGTGCAAGGTACCGTATGGTTTCTGGATGGTCCGGTTTTAGAATAGAGGCCTTTTTAAGCAGAGCAGCGGCTCGTTCATAATTTTTCCGTAGAAATTCAAGGTATCCAAGATTGTAATTTATTTCGAAAATTTCTTTGTTCATGGAACGGGCAATCATAAAACTCTTATAAGCCTCATTGTAGTTTTTAAGTTTCATAGCGGAAATGGCATACCTTACCGTTGCATCAAATTCATTAATTTGAGAATGCATTGCACAGAGATCAATGAGTATTTTGTAGTACTTAAAGGATGTCTCATAGTCTTCTCTGGAGAAGGCAACATCTGCTAGAATTTGTAATGCTTCGGGATCTCTTGGGTTCTGTGCAAGTTTTTTCTGTGCATCCCTTATCTGTGCCTGTTCGTTTTTCCTTTTTGCTTTTTTTTTGCCGTTATCTTTCCTGGAGCTTTTTCCTCCTGAGGACATTAAAAAAAAGAGAAGTGTTATGCCGATTATTACGATAATAGAAATAATAGCTATGTTAAGTGCGGAAAACATAAAATTATTATAGAGATGGCAGTTGTATTGTCAAGAATAATAAAAAACGTTGACAAATATCTAACAGCGGGGTACGATTTATATTAATAAAGGTGGTAACAGAATAATTAAATGATTGGAATAAAAACTGCAGACAGATCTTTTTATCCAATAATTAATGAGGATTTCCGCGGGCGGAAAAAGCTTGTTCTTACTACTGTCCGTGATAATCAGTCTCAGGTTCAGATCGATCTTTACAGAGGGGAAGGGAAGTCCACGGATAATACCGAATATATAGGAAGTCTTGTAATTGAGAATATAAAGCCTGCGCCCAAAGGAGAACCTGAAATTGAGGTGCATATCGGTATTGATGATACCGGAACGCTTAATACTACTGCTCATGATAGTGTAACAGGCGAGAAGCAGACTCTCTCTGTTAGTCTTGAATCTCTTTCACAGGAAAAGATTGGTGATTTACCCAATTTTGAAATGGGTGAAGAATTAGAACAGGAGATTCTCAGAGATGCCGTTCCGGAGGAAGAGGGCGTAGTTGAAACGGAGATAGAGGATATTCCCGAAGAGTCAAGTCTTACCGGTGAAACCTATCCGATAGGCACTGTTGACAGAAGAAAAGAACATATAGAGAGAAAACGTAAAAGCCCTCTTCTCTTACTGTTGTTTATTATAATCGGACTTGTAATTATAGCGGTTTCCGCTTATTTTATCTATAAAAATTTACACGGTGAGACTGTACCTCCTCTTAATGCAGGTAAAGTGGAAACATTACAGCCTAAAGGGGCTGAGCAATCAGGAGAGATCGATAATAAGGGAGTGCAGAAAACGGCTGAATCGACATCGAAAACAGTACAGGGTAAAACAGTACAGAAAAGTAATAGTTCACAGTCTGCACAAAAAACTACAACGGCACTTACAGTAGAGGATGTGTGGTATACTATTAAAAAAGGCGACACTTTATGGGATATTTCTTCAACATATTACAGAAACCCCTGGCTTTATCCTAAAATTGCACGCGCCAATAGAATAAAAAATCCGGATTTAATATTTGCAGGGACAAAAATCGTTATTCCTTCGAACTAAAATTTACCTCTTTTTTATAGTTTTTCTCCTCTCAATTGCAGGTTGCAGCTCTGCAAATCTGTGGAATATACAGAAAGCCGCCTTTAAAGAAAAAATTAAAAACGGGAATTTTACTTTTTTATTAAATCTTGACTACAAAGAATTAAAACTTGAGGATATTCGAAAAATGGGGCCGGAAGCTCCCTACTTTTTTTACTATATATTTAAAAAATTAAAAATGAATGATAAGGCTCTTTCCATGCTTCGTATCGCATGGCGTAAGAGTCCGGGGGTCTGGAATAAAAAAGCAGGATTGGCTCTTATAACTGAGCTTATAAAAAAAGATA
>QNBI01000310.1 GCA_003641675.1 Spirochaetota bacterium
AGAACATGATACATGTACCTATAAAGAGAAATACGTTTCCTCATGTTGTAGTAGGAAAGTATAAGAGTGCAAGTGTCCTTTTAAAACCCGCAACTCCCGGTACCGGTATAATAGCGGGCGGTCCTGTGAGAGCTGTTATGGATGCTGCGGGTGTTAAGGATATTTTAAGTAAGTCACTGGGTAGCAAAAATGCAATAAATATTGTAAAGGCAGTTTTTAACGGTATAGAAAACCTTTTAGATGCAAAAGCTGTGGCTGAGACTCGCGGGAAAACTCTTAAAGAATTGTGGAGTTAAAGATGGGAAAGCTAAAAATTAAGCTTATTAAAAGTACAATACGTAAAAAGCCCAAACATAAAAAAACGGTAAAAGCCCTTGGGTTAAGGCATATTGGCGCTGTGGTTGAAAAAAATGATTGTGCTGAGATTAGAGGAATGATACGTACCGTATCATTTATGCTGGATGTTGAGGAGATAAAATAATGGGTGAATTTGATATCCGCGCTCCCAGGGGGGCTGTAAAAAAGAAGAAGATGCTTGGCAGGGGTACGGGTACAGGATACGGAAGTACGGCAGGCCGCGGAACCAAAGGCCAGAATTCCCGTTCCGGAGGGGGGGTAAGGCCCGGATTCGAAGGAGGCCAGATGCCTCTGTTTAGGCGAATTGCAAGGAGGGGCTTTTCCAACTATCCCTTTAAGAAAACCTATGATATCGTAAGTCTTGATAAGCTTGAGAAATATAATGCCGGAGAAACTGTAAATATGGATACTCTTCTCGATAAAGGCATTATTAGATCTAAAAAAAGAGCTGTTAAGATACTTGCAAACGGAACCCTTACAAAAAAACTAACTGTGGAAAACATAAGAGTTTCTGAAAAAGCCCGCGGTATAATAGAGTCTCTTGGCGGAGAAGTAAAAAATCTGGATGAGGAAGCAAAGAAAAGGGGAAAGGCTCCTTCTAAACAGGAAAAGGCTGTAAAATCGTATGAACAGACTTCTTTAAAGGCGGAAGAGAAGTCTGCGAAGGCTAAAGTGGAGAAAGCGACACAGCCAAAAAAGGAAAAATCAGCTGAGAAAAAAGCACCTGCTAAGGCACAGAAGAAAGGGGCATCGGAAAAAACAGTTAAGCCAAAGGGAGTAAATATAGCAAAGAAGAGTTCAACAGTAAAGCCTTCAACTAAGCAGACAGAGAAGGAGCCTAAGAAAGAAGCTAAGGCCAAAGCGGAAAATAGCCCTAAGACGGCCAAAAAAGAGACAGAGCAAAAGGGAGAAAGTGATGGCAAGTAATCCCTTTTTTGATCTGTTCAGAGTAAAAGATTTAAGAGATAGAATTCTTTTCACAGTATTAATTCTTGTAATTTACAGGCTTGGAACGATACTCCCAATTCCTGGCATTAACATTAATGCCTTGAAGATTTATTTCCTGGCACAGCAGACCGGTCCCGGAGTTGGAATAACGGATTATCTCGATTTTTTTGCAGGAGGAGCTTTTAAGCGTTTTTCTGTTTTTATGCTTGGGATTATGCCGTATATTTCGATGTCTATTATTATGCAGCTTTTTACAGTTGTCTTTCCGAAGTTAAAGAAAATTCAGGAAGAAGAGGGCGGCCGTAAAAAGATACATCGTTGGACAAGGTTAGGAACAGTCGCCGTTTGTCTGGTACAGTCCTTTGCGATTACACAGTATGCAGACAGAATACCCGATGCAATTACAATGGAGCGCCTTCCGTTTATCCTAATTGCAATGCTTACAGTAACAACGGGAACATTGTTTTTAATGTGGATGGGTGAACAGGTAACTCAACGCGGCGTTGGTAATGGTATATCTTTAATTATTTTTGCAGGAATTGTAGCAAGAATTCCTAATGCGCTGTATCTCACTCTTAACCAGATTCAGAGCAGAGAACTTAACCCGGTATTTGTTATAGTAGTTTTTATAATGTTTATTGTTGTAGTTGCTCTGGTTGTCTATGAACAGCAGGGTCAGAGGAAAATACCGGTTCACTATGCAAAAAGGGTAATCGGAAGGAAGGTATACGGTGCGCAGAATACATACATTCCTTTTAAAATTAACCCTTCCGGTGTTATACCGGTTATTTTTGCATCTTCACTGCTCATTTTCCCATTACAGATTGCACAGAACCTTGGTTCCAAGGTTGTGTGGATGTCTAAATTTGCTTCTTGGCTTCGGCCTTCCGGTGTTCCTTATGTTATACTATATGCACTCCTTATTATTTTCTTTGCATATTTCTACACACAGGTTACCTTAAATCCGATTGAGATATCCAAAAATATAAGGGAAAACGGAGGGTCAATACCGGGAATACGTTCGGAGAAAATGGAAGAATATTTAACAAGAATACTTAACAGAATTATTCTGCCCGGTTCTCTTTTCCTCGCATTTATAGCAATTATCCCGACACTTGTTCAGGTATGGTTTCACTTTCCGAGATCTCTGGCGCTTTTAATGGGCGGGACTTCCCTGCTAATTATGGTTGGAGTGGACCTGGATACAATGTCGCAGATAGAGGGCCACTTAAGAATGCATCATCATGATGGTCTTGTTAGAAAGGGCAGAATAAGATCAAGAAATCTTTAGGGGGAATGAAAAAATGAAAGTAAGAGCAAGTGTAAAACCTATTTGTGATAAATGCAAGGTTATTAAACGAAGAGGTGTTGTAAGAATTATTTGTGAAAACCCAAAACATAAACAGAGGCAAAAATAGGAGAATTATTGTATGGCAAGAATCGCTGGAGTAGACCTCCCAAACAAGCATGTTGATATAGCACTGACCTATATTTACGGAATAGGACATTCATCTGCACTAAAGATCTGTGAGAAAACCGGAATAGATATTAATAAAAAGATGAATGATCTTACTGCAGATGAAATAAACAACTTAAGAAAGGTTATAGAAAGCGACTACAAAGTTGAAGGGCGATTGCGGACAGAGGTCTCGCTTAATATAAAACGCCTTATGGATATAGGGAGTTACAGAGGTTTACGGCACAGACGAGGTCTGCCTGTAAGAGGACAGAGAACCCGGACAAATGCCCGCACCAGAAAAGGCAGGAAAAAAACAGTTGCCGGGAAGAAGAAACGTTAATATATTTGGAGGACTATTTTAGGTGGCAAAACGAAAAGTTAAAAAAGATAAAAAGAAAAAGAATATTGCCGAAGGAAATGTTTATATACAGGCAACCTTTAACAATACAATAGTAACTATTACAGATCTTTCGGGAAATGCAATTTCATGGGCGTCGGCAGGGGCATTGGGATTTAAAGGAGCAAAAAAGTCCACACCCTATGCTGCTCAGACTACCGCAGAAACAGCTGCTACAAAGGCTATGGAAAGCGGACTAAACGAGGTTCATGTGTATGTAAAAGGCCCGGGTGTAGGAAGAGAATCTGCAATTCGTTCTCTGGGAGCACTTGGTCTCAGGGTAAAGTCAATCAAAGATGTTACGCCGATCCCTCATAATGGTTGTCGGCCTCAGAAGAAACGAAGGGTTTAACAGGGAGGAATTAATGGGCAGATATTTAGGACCTCAGTGCAGGTTATGCAGAGCAGAAGGTGTAAAACTCTATTTAAAAGGTGACAGATGCAACAGTGATAAGTGTCCTATAACAAAAAAGAAAGGTGCGCCGGGGAAAGGTCCCCGTGACCGTATAAGGAAGAAATCGGATTATGGGCTTC
>QNBI01000311.1 GCA_003641675.1 Spirochaetota bacterium
ATCTTATTTATAGAGTCTTGTTGGCCTTATTTTAAAGCATCTCCGCAATCATTTTAGCAACTGTTTCGTCGCTGTGAGGCACTGGGTTGTAGTTTCTGCTTCCGCCTTTAGAGCCCTCTACCAGCATTGGTATATCTTCACTCTTAATTCCGTAATCACCTAAATGTCTCGATATGCCAAAAAAATCTGTGAGTTCATTAAAAGCATGAACAGCATTCGGCCTGCCGGATAAAAGCATACCTATTTTTCCGTATCGCTCTTCCCGCGCTGAGTAGTTGTATTCCATCACCTTTGCCATAACAACGGCGCACGCCCTGCCGTGCGGCAGGCCGAAGTGTATGCCGATTGGATGAGAAAGACCGTGTGCAAGCCCGAGCCCTGCGTTGGCAAGGGCAATACCTCCGTAAAGAGAGGAGAGCGAAAGAGCTTCCCGTGCCTCAAGGTCTTTAGGATTCTCTACAGCCTTCCGAAGGTATTTGCCCGAAAGTTCTATTCCGCGCAGGGCGAGGGTGTCTGTGATAGGACCTGCATTTTTAGAGGTATAGGCTTCGATATTCTGTATAAGCGCATCCAGTCCCGTGGAGACAGTTACATTCTCCGGAGCACCCAGCGTAAGAGACGGGTCGACAAGTGCAACGTTAGGTATCATGTACTCACTCCGTATACTCTTTTTAAAACTTTTATCACTGGACGTTATTACTGCATTCTTTGTAACATCCGATCCTGTACCTGCAGTTGTTGGAACTGCAATATAAGGAATAGAGGGTTCTGTAAACTCTTTCCCCTTCCAGTAGTCCGGTACGGTTCCGCCGTTCGTTATTAAGATTGATGCAGCCTTACCGGTATCCATCACGCTTCCTCCGCCGAGCCCTATTATTACATCCGGCTTAAATGCATCTACTCTCTTTACAGTCTTTGCTACAAGATCCTCATCCGGGTCATGGGATATACCTCCTATTTTTTCAACCGTCATCCCTGTTGAAACAAGAGAATCCACAACCCTGTTTAAATTACCGTTATTTAAAGATGATTTTCCTCCGTAAACGACGCAGGTTCTTTTCCCGTAACCAGAAGCTGTACCGCCTATTTCATCAACAGTGCCTGTCCCGAAAATCACTCTGTTCGGAATAATTAAAACCGATCTTCTCCCCAATTCGCTCATATTTTAACCATTCTTTTTTAAGATATTCTCCATCTCATCAATAAGTCGCTTCTCATCCCCTATTCTAACAACTGTCGCTGCAGTTAAACTGTGGCATGCATCAGAAAAACCTCCAACCCTGGCCGTAGCTTCGGGAAGCAGAACATCCAGCCCCAGAGCTTTTTTCGCTACTATTGCTTTCTCCAGCGGCTTAGGAACACGCATTGATATTTTTGTATCGTGAATATCCACATTCCCAAAATTCGGAATCGAAGGCGGAATATGCTGGAACCCTGCTATATATTTTTCAGGATCTATAAAATCCATATTTTTAAGTTTCCCGCAGAAAACACCGACCATTTTTACCCCCATAGGTGAAAATCTATCCTCAAGATTAAACCACTGTATATGCCCGGTAACTTTAAGCCCGCCATTTTTTAACCTCTTGATCTCGCGGGTGAATATTTCATCCATGGTCACTTTTAGGTTTTCAACCTGTCTATCCGACTCTGCATCCGGCCCGTTTAGGCAAACCTTTACCCCAATATCGGGACCTCCCTGCGAATACCCCACTCCGCCTAAAACATCAAGATAACTTCCCAGCTCCCTGCACTTATACTGCTTACCCTTAAATTTCCAGATATAGTCTTCTCCGCCGTCATCCCTCTCTTTTATATCCAGAAATCCTAATTTAACGGCTTCCATCGCCACTTCTCTGTTTGCATTCACCAACCTGCCGTTCACAAAAAAGCCGTCGCCCACAGCTCCGAGAGCACCTGTACGCGAAAAGTCCCTGTTATTTTCATCCATAGCCTTAGCAAAAAGATAGCAGACAGCAGAGGCAGTAATATCCCTGTCACCTTTAAGTCCAAACAGTTCAGGGTCAAGATTGTACACTTTTTCATCCGTTGACTTTTCCGCAACATGATGGTCAAGGATAAAAACAATATTCCTTCCCCTGTTTAAATCGGAAATTATCGGTGCGATTCTTCCAGCAAAATCTGCAAAAATAATAAACTTACCACTTTGCGCAAATATTTTAGCTAGTACTGCAGGATAAGGTTTTTCAAGGCTGTACCTCTGTACCGAATATCCCTTTCTGCGGAAAGCCTCTTCCAGTATTGAGCCCGAAGTTAACCCGTCGCAGTCGTTGTGATGAAACAGCAGGACTTCCTTTTTGCCGTATTCTTCCAACATTTTCAGGGCATCTTTTACCGCTTTTAAAAAATCTTCTTTCATTTTTAAAACGTTCCTTTCCTTTATTAGTATTGTAAAGATAATACATTTACTGTAATTGTTAAAGATTTCGAATGTAGTTTAAAAACCGCAGAATCCAGGGGCCAACAGATATTTATATAAAATCCCTTTATGTTGCAATATCAACTGAACAAAGCATTATTAATACAATTAACTAAAACCTTTAAAATTGAACCCGGAAATTGCAATAGGCACAGGACTTATCAAGGAGGTATTCGGTTTCGCAAGTGGACTTTTTCCATATACACGCAAAAAACTCATAGACTATAAACTGGGCCTAATACTGCTCATGGTTACTGTTCCTCTGGCTCTCTTCTGTCTCGCACAATCTCTCAGCAGCTCCTCGAAAAAATCCTATCCGGCCTCTTTCTGGCTGTTGCAGGTTTTATGCTTACAGAGGTAATTCTTTAAACCGGTTTCTCTACATGTATTGAAATTTAATAATGTCCGTATATAATGAATCACAGGCCATGGAAAATCAGGAAAGTATAGAAAAAAAGTTTAAAACTCTGTCCCGGAAAATTAAGAATATGGGAGAGTTATCCATAGAAATGGTAAAGCTGATTACTGCGGCTTTCTCTATGAAAAACCCGGAGAACATGGACCGTATTAATTTGCTGGAGGACAGAGTAAATAGAAATCAGATACTAATTGATGAAGAATGTATTCAAATGCTTTCCGGCGAGCTTCCGTCTCAAATCGATCTCCGTTTTGTTATTGCCATCTTAAAAACAACTGCAGAACTTGAAAGAATAGGGGATCAGGTAATTAATATTAAAGACCATTTCTCACGTATAAAACTTTCCGGGCTTACCGATAAAACTGCAACTAATGATCTTAAGAGGATGGGTGAAGAAACCATAAGGATGATAGAAAGTTCCAACCGCGCACTATTAGAGAGAAATGAGCAGGAGGCGGAGTGGGTTTTAAGCCACGATGATGTAATTGATGATATGAAACGACAATTTTATACCTATGCAACAAGTATGATGATGGCATCTCCGCCGAATATCCGCGCTTATCTGGATATTATAATTATGGCAAGCAACTTTGAACGTATTGCAGACCTTGCAACCAATATTGCCGAAAACGCGATATACTTTATTAAGGGGAAAGACATACGTCACAGCCGGGAAGAATGAAAAAGATACTGTTTATAGACGATGAACCTGATCTGCACACAATTATGCGGTTTAACTTAAAGGAAGCCGGCTTTAATATGGATTCCGCCCTATCCGCAGAAGAAGCTTTAAATATGGACCTGGGCAGCTATAATCTTATTCTTCTTGA
>QNBI01000312.1 GCA_003641675.1 Spirochaetota bacterium
AAAAAGAAGTATCGGGAAAATGGATTCATAATCGGCAGGCAGCCCTAAGAATACTCCAGGAAGAAGCCGATCTGGAAGAAATAGTACGTTTAGTAGGTATAGACGCACTTTCTTCCAAGGACAGGTTAACATTGGAAGTTGCAAGAAGTATAAGAGAGGATTTCTTGCATCAGAATGCATTTCATGAAGTTGATACATATACCTCATTGGAAAAACAGTTTTATATGCTTGAGGCTATTTTACTCTTCTATAATTTAGCTTTGGATGCCGTAATAAAAGAAGATATTCCTCTTGACCTTATTCTTGACCATGAGGTAAGAGAGGAAATTGCAAGGATGAAATATCATCCTGAGATTGAAATTGAAAAGATTAAAGCTGTGCAGGATTCTATTAGAAAGGCTTTCGAAGAAATAAAGACACGGAGGGCTTCTGCATGATTAAAGAATATAAAAGTGCAAGAGGGCTTGAGGGCCCGTTAATGATTGTAGAGGGTGTTAAGGGAATTAAGTACGGAGAACTTGCCGATGTTGAGTTGCAGGATGGTTCTGTAAGACGCGGACAGGTTCTTGAAACAAGCGAAGAACGAGCTCTTATACAGTTGTTTGAATCACCGCAGGGAATATCAACGGACCTTGCAACAGTACGGTTTTTAGGCAGGGGGATGACTATCCCGCTTTCGAGAGACCTATTGGGAAGGATATTCAACGGGGTAGGGGAACCTATAGACGATACGGGAGAAATAATTCCGGAAAAGTATATGGAAATAAACGGTTCTCCAATTAATCCGTACAGCAGAAACTTCCCATCAGAATTTATCCAAACGGGAGTATCAGCAATAGACGGCCTTCTTACACTTGTAAGAGGCCAAAAACTTCCAATATTTTCAGGATCGGGGCTGCCTCATGGACAGCTTGCAGCACAGATAGCACGACAGGCAAAAACTCTGGG
Organism: Spirochaetota bacterium; assembly: GCA_003641675.1. Taxonomy (GTDB): domain Bacteria; phylum Spirochaetota; class Spirochaetia; order SZUA-6; family SZUA-6; genus SZUA-6. The sequence goes on from QNBI01000312.1 coordinate 949, forward strand.
CAAAGCAGAACAATTTGCTGTTGTATTTGCAGCTATGGGTATAACATTCGAAGAGGCAAATTTTTTTATTGATGATTTAAGAAGAACCGGAGCAATAGAGCGTTCAATCCTCTATATTAACCTTGCAAATGACCCGGTTATCGAGAGAATTGCAATTCCGAGAGTTGCCCTCACAGCTGCAGAGTACCTTGCCTTTGAACTTGATATGCACGTACTTGTAATACTTACCGATATGACCAACTACTGTGAAGCGCTTCGCGAAATATCCGCCGCAAGGAAAGAAGTTCCTGGAAGGAGAGGTTATCCGGGTTATATGTATACAGACCTTTCGATGCTCTATGAACGAGCTGGAAGAATTAAGGGGAAAAAAGGGTCAATTACACAATTCCCTATTCTTACTATGCCGGAGGATGATAAAACGCATCCAATCCCGGACCTCACAGGCTATATCACAGAGGGACAGATCTTTCTTGGAAGAGATATACACAGAAAAGGAATACTTCCTCCAATTAATGTTCTTCCATCACTGTCAAGGCTTATGCAGAAAGGTATAGGAGAGGGAAAAACCAGGGAGGATCATGCAGATGTGGCAAACCAGCTTTTCGCTGCCTATGCTAAGGGTGTTGAATCCAGAGAACTTTCAGTGGTACTTGGAGAAGCGGCTTTAACCCCAATTGACAGAATATATGTGAAATTCGCAGAACAGTTTGAACAAAAGTTTATCAATCAGGGCTTTGAAGAAAACAGAAGCATTCATGAAACCCTTGATCTAGGCTGGAAATTGCTTACTATCCTGCCGAGAACAGAATTAAAACGTATCCGCAATGAGTATATAGATAAATATCTTGGAGCCGAAAAGTAATGGCAATAAACGTAAATCCTAACAGAATGGAACTGCTGCAGTTGAAAAGAAAGCAGCAGGTTGCCGTTAGAGGCCATAAGCTCCTTAAAGACAAGCTGGAAGGTCTCTTAAAAGATTTCATGGATATTGTAAAAGAATACAAAGGATTAAGAAACGAAGTTGATAACGAATTAAGTGAACTATTTCATCATTTAATTCTTGCTTCTGCAAGTATGCAAAAACAGGCTTATTTAACGGCACTCTCATTCCCACAGTGTCAGGTAAAACTACAGGTAGAAGAAAAACTCCTTATGAACGTTAGAATTCCTGAATTTAATTTCACAATAGAGGGCAATATGCTTAGCTATAGCTTTGACAGTACAAATTATGACCTGGATGAAGCTATGGGGAAAATGAAAGTCATGGTTGCCAAAATGGTTAAACTTGCAGAACTTGAAAAAACAATAGAACTTGTATCTGCTGAAATAGAAAAAACCCGAAGAAGAGTCAACGCCCTTGAATATATACTTATTCCGCAACAGCAGGAAGCTATTAGATATATTTCCAGTAAACTTGACGAGCTTGAAAGAAGTAATATAACGAGGCTTATGAAAATAAAAGATATGCTGAGGATGTAATAAAATAAATGGAAAAAAAACTTAAAAGTTTTAAAGAACACATCATTAGCACTTTAAGAGAAGTTGAAAACGATCTTAAAAAGAATCAGAGAGAATGGGAAGAAAGCAAGGGAGTTTTTAAGAATAAAGGGTACGTTTACAAAGAAAATATAAATGTATTTAAAAATGAGTTAAAATCTATTGCCAAGACCAGAGAAATTATAGAGGGAATCGATATAAGTAAATATAATAATGTAAAGGATTTTAAAGCAACAATTATAAGCAAGCTGGAAGACTTATACGATCAATCCATTTTAATGAGAAGCGGTATAAACCTTGTAATGAGAAACATTTACCGGGTTGATGAAAAATCACTTCCTGATATAATACTTGAGTGAGCGAAAATAAATACAAACAGAAAAGAAAAACAAAGGCAGTTAGAGTAGGTTCTGTAATTATAGGCGGCGGTTTTCCGGTATCTGTACAGACTATGTGGAAAAAACCGCTAAAAAGAGCCAGCGAAGAGTTACTTTCAGAATTAAATAACCTTCAAAATATAGGGTGCGATATAATAAGGTTTGCAGTCCCAGATTTGGAGGCCGCAGATATTGTAGGTGAAATTGCTTCGAAAATTGAAATGCCTTTGGTTGCGGATATTCATTTTGATTATAAGATAGCACTAAAGGTTCTTGACTACCCGATATCCAAGGTAAGAATAAATCCCGGTAATATAAATAAATTAAAAGTCTCCGAAGTTATAAAAAAAGCTGCCGACAGGGATATACCAATTCGAATAGGAGTTAATGCAGGTTCTCTTCCTGTAAATTTACGCAATGAGAAAAACAAGGCATACGCCATGATTAAAGCTGCTGAATTAGAACTAGAAATCCTGGAAAAAAGCAATTTTGGAAATGCTATATTTTCTTTAAAGTCATCAAGCGTTGCAACAACGGTAAAGGCAAATGAAATATTTTCATCCAAATATAACTTTCCACTGCATATTGGAGTTACCGAAGCAGGTCCTCTAATACCGGGCATAGTGAAAAATACAGCTGCCCTTACAACATTATTTAAAGAGGGAATTGGTGATACGATACGTGTATCTCTTTCCAGTGAACCTGAGAATGAAATATTAACCGGTAAGGAAATTCTTAAAGCAGCAGGAGTGTCACAGGGTGGGGTAAATATAATTTCCTGTCCAATGTGCGGCAGATCTGTATTTAATGTGAAAAGTTTTGTAAACAGTCTTTATAAAAAAATAAATACAATTAACAAAG
>QNBI01000313.1 GCA_003641675.1 Spirochaetota bacterium
GAAAGACTGCATTCCAGCCTGCAGTTTGTGCCGCTTCTGCTGGCAAACCTTACTGTTATTGTATTTCTGCGCCTAAAGTATAAAACATTAACCTCTAAGGCTTTCCGGCATCGTTCAACCGGAAGATACGGAGAGATATTCAGCAACTGGGGACTTTTTTGGGCGCTATTTTCCGCCTTCCTCTATGCAGTATCTTTTCCCTCCTTTTTAAATCTGCAGGGGTTTTCATATTTGGCATGGGTAGCGCTTGTACCGCTGTTTCTGGTTATTCGGTATTCTTCGTTTCGTGCAGCCGTCCTTTACGGGATTACTTTTGGGGTAGTCCAGGCAATGCTTACAAATTACTGGCTGGGTACGTTCCAGCTGCTCTCCCTGCAGGTGGTTTCCGTTTTTTTTATACTCTACTATTTGCTCTTTATGTCACCTGTTGTCTGGCTTTATCAAAAATTAGAGTTCTCTGCTCTTAGATTTCTTGTGTTTCCGTCAGCCTGGGTATTATTTGATTTTTTACGTTCCTCCGGATTTTTGGGTTACCCGTGGGGCATGCTTGGAGTTACACAGTATAAATTCCTGCCTTTAATTCAGCTTTCATCGATAACCGGTGTATGGGGAATTACTTTTATTGTGATACTTGCCGACTCTGTATTCTCCGAGATAACAGCCATGTTTCTTTCCGGGAGAAACATGAATAGGAAACTCATATTTCCCGCTGTCATAACACTTATTTCTGTATTTACTCTAAATTTAGCAGGAGGGTATGCGTTTTTGCTAATAACCTCAAAACGGGATTCATCGGAAAAAAAAGAAACAGCCCGTGTAGCCTTAATTCAACAGAACTCAGATCCGAGAAAGAACTATTACGAAGATACATTTAAAAGGCTTGTAAGAATTACAGACGAATCTATGAAATACCATCCCGATTTAGTAGCATGGTCAGAAACGGCATTTGTTCCCAATATTAGACGGTGGAGTAAATATGACCCTTCAAAATACCCGCTTGCAAAACTTGTAAAAGAATTTTTAAGCTTTCAGAAAGGGCTTCATGAGTGGCTCATTACCGGCAATGACGATTATACTCTTATAGAGAAAACAGATAAATTGGGAAATACCAAAACGGAGAGGCTGGATTTTAATGCATCTGTTCTCTTTTCTCCTTCCGGTAAAAGGGTCCAGACCTATCATAAAATACGTCTTGTGCCCTTTACAGAGTCCTTTCCGTATAAAAAACAGCTGCCCTTTATATATAATTTACTGGTAAATTTTGACGTTTATCTGTGGGAGCCCGGGAAAACCAGGGTGGTATTTAATTTCCCGAAGTTTAAATTTTCCACGCCAATATGCTTTGAAGATGCTTTTCCGCAGGATGTCAGAAAATTTGTGCTGGCAGGGGCGGATGTTATACTGAATTTATCAAATGACTACTGGTCGTTGACAAAGGTAGAGGCAAAACAGCATTTTATTAATTCGATTTTCCGCACTGTGGAAAATCGAAGACCTCTTCTCCGTTCCACTGCTTCCGGAGTAACTGCATATGTTGATATAACGGGGAGAGTTGTTAGAAAGGCTCCGTACTATGTCGAAACATACTTAATTGTTGATGTGCCTGTTAAGAATAAACTGTCCACTGTATATACAAAATATGGAGACTGGTTTCCGTTTTTTTTAGGCGGACTGCTTATTTTTCTGTTCATACTCTCATTAAAGAAAAAAACGGAGAAGTATTAAAAATGATCAAGGATAGACTTTTCCGTATTATGCTGGAGAATTACGGGTATCAGGGGTGGTGGCCTATTACAAGCATGGCAGGCGAGGAAGGCTTTAATTCGCTTGGCTATCATCCCGGAGATTACACACCCCCGCACAATAAAGCAGAGAGGTTCGAAATTATTGTTGGGGCTTTACTTACTCAAAACACCTCATGGATAAATGTGGAGAAGGCGATAGAGCATATGAGAATGGAAGCTATTATAACCCCGGAAGATATTCTTAAAACACCCCCGGATAAGCTTGCGTTTGTGGTGAAATCAAGCGGCTATTACAACGAAAAGGCTAAAAAATTAAAGCGTATTTCCGGGTTTTTCGCAGATGATGTGAAACTGGAAAAAGAATCCGCTTTCTCCGGCATAGTAACCAGGGAGATACTTTTATCTCTCTGGGGCATAGGAAAAGAAACAGCAGATTCTATTCTTCTCTATGCTTATCATTACCCTGTTTTTGTGGTAGATACATATACAAAGAGAATTTTGTCAAGGCTGGGTATAATAAGAGGGAGTGAAAGCTATGATGAAATACAAATGCTCTTTAGCAGTGAAGAACTAAATGCAGAGAAGCATAAGTTCTGCAATGAGTATCATGCTTTGTTTGTACAGCATGCAAAACGGTACTGCAGGAAAAAACCCGTATGCAGCGGGTGCCCTCTTGCGGATATGTGCATAATGAGAAAAACCGGTAAAAATATAATAATAGGAGACTACAGATGAGTAAAAGAGCAGCGGGTAACCGTTATATAATCGCAGCAGGGCATATCTGCCTTGATGTTATCCCGACATTTCCGGAAAAATCCATAGATGAATCAAATCTATTAAGGCCGGGGTCTCTTAATATAGTCGGACCTTCCGTTATTTCCACCGGAGGCTCTGTTTCCAATACAGGTCTTGCACTTCACCGGTTGGGGTTCCCTGTAAAGCTTATAGGCCGGGTCGGTAAGGATTACTTCGGAGATATCCTTCTTAAAAGGATTAGTCAGTATGGTAACGGACTGGCCGATTATATTTCTTCTGTTGATAATGAAGTTACATCCTATTCTCTGGTTATAAATCCCCCGGGTGTTGACAGGATATTTTATCACTGTCCGGGTGCCAATGATTCCTTTAATGAAAATGATATTAGCGATACCGCTTTAAAAAATGCTTCTGTCTTTCACTTTGGTTACCCGCCTGTGTTAAAAAAGATTTACAGGGACGGGGGAAGAGGACTTTTAAGTATTTTAAAGCGTGCTAAGAGTTTTGGTGCAATTACGAGTCTTGATATGGCATTGCCGGACCCAAGCAGTGAAGCGGGCAAACTTAACTGGACTGCATACATGGAAATGGTATCCCCGTATCTGGATTTTTTTATGCCGAGTATAGAAGAGCTTCTGTTTATGTTCGACCGGGATAAATACGATAAACTGTCATCTCTCAGCGGAAAGGACCCTATAATTCGTAATGTAACAAGAAAGACAGTTAATAACCTTACAGATAAGATTCTTGAGATGGGCTGTTTCGGTGTATTTGTAAAACTTGGCAACCGCGGGGCGTATCTAAAAACCGGTAAATTAAACAACAACATTAAAGAATCTATTTCCGTGGAATGGGAAAACGTGGAATTGTACACACCTGTTTTTAAAATTAAAAAGGTAAAAGGCACGACAGGTGCGGGTGATACAACAATAGCAGGTTTCTTAGGCAGCCTCGATTCCGGACTTGGTCCAAAAGAAGCAGTCGATATGGCCGTTGCTGTCGGTTCAAGCTGTGTGGAAGAATCAGATGCAATATCCGGTATTAAATCATGGGAACAAACGAGGAATAGAATAAAGAAGGGCTGGGAAAAAGAAAAAATAACGGAGAATTTTCAATAGTCTTTTTGGTTTAAGCCCTGTATATAATTACTCTGAGTCAGGCACCCGAATCATAA